>JABDJZ010000403.1 GCA_013003255.1 Rhodothermales bacterium | reverse complement strand
GCCTTTGGCCGTGCCCTCGGCCACAAAGCCGGTAACGCGGCCTGGCGGGATCCCGTCGGGAATGAAGCCCAGCACGGAGTCTGACGGCGGACTCTCGTTTCCCGAGAGGTCCACGGCCGTCACGCGGTAGACGTACGGCACGGCCGTCAACGCTTCCCGATCCAGATACTGCGTCTGCTCCCGGGCGGCTACCTGCTGGAGGGCCTGTCCCTCCTCGGCGCGGTACACCCGGTACTCAGCCAGGTCAGGCTCCTGGTTGGCTACCCAGTCCACGAACAGGCCGCGCGGATTGACCGTGACGGAAATGCTGTCCGGCGGAGCCGGGGCCTCCGGATCTCGGTACGTGGCGAATGCGGGATCGGACCACGGGCTGTCGTTAAGGAACCAGTCACGCGCACGAACCCGATACCGGTATTCGACGCCGCCGAGGCCGGTCGAATCAAAGTGCGAGAGTTGACCGGCGGGCACACGGCGAATGATCACTGCCGCCGAATCGCCCTCCCGAAACCGCTCGATCCGGTATTCCGAGATCTGACGGACCGGTGTGGGGCTGGCATCCCACTGGAGGTAAATCCCCAGGTCTGCCGGGACCGCGATGAGATTGGAGGGCGGCTCGGGGGAGGCGAGGGGCTGGGTGGCGGCTGTGCCGGTGAACCACCAGAGGAGGGCGGAGGCGGCGAGGAGGGTGGCGGTTACGCGCCCGGCCCCTCGGACGGTGCGGCCCGCCCGGGCCCCGGCCCGCCTCCAAGCCACGGCTGTCCGCGCCCGGGTCGTGCTCCATCGCAAAAGAGACCGTACCTTGGCGGGCTCTACGTTGAATCGTTCGAGACGAAGCCTCATTCAGCCCTTAGACGTGACCGCAGTCCGCGCGCTAACCCAGGTGTTTCGCGACCCGCTCGACCCCGAGGTGTTCGGACGCCTGGGCGTGCTGGCGCTGCGTGTGGCACTGGGCTTCGGGCTGCTGATCATTGGGTTCGGGGTCTGGAAGTCACTGACCCTGCTGGCTCTGTTTCTGGGCTTCCTGGTTGCGCTGGTCGCCGGCTGGTGGCTGTTCCAGCGACCGGTGCTCAATCTATGCACGCTGATCCTCGGTTTTACCCTGATCGCGGGATTCGAAGACGGCACCCAGCCCACCGAGGTCCTCTACGGGCTTTACTACATGGCGTTTCTGGGGCACTGGTACCTCACGCGTGTATTCCTGTACCGTGAACGCATCTTTGAGACCCGGGAGTCACGCGTCCTGATCGCGTTCCTGATCCTGGCCACCGCTTCCGTGGGGCTCACCATTCTGTTTGGTGGCGACCTCCGGTTCTTCATCGGGGAGTGGCTGAGCCTGTCCTTCCTGGCGCTGTATTTCCCGGTCCGCGAGGTGGTGACGCGGCACAAATACGGCCTGCACGCTGTCATGGGCGCAGTTCTGCTACTGGCCCTCTGGGTGTTCGTCCGAAACGTCCTCAACTACCAGCAGATCCTCCTGGATGCAGCCTATGCCTGGCAGGTAACCCGCGGTCGCGCGGTGACCAACACCAGCATCCTGATGGTGCCGCTGTTTGTCAGCCTGGTCTACCTCCTGCACGCTCCCAAGCTGCGAAAGGCCTGGCTGTCCGGAACCGTCTTCGCAATCTTCTTCGCTGGGCTCATTATTTCGCAGAGCCGCGGGTATTGGGTGGCGTTTGCCGGTGCGTGCGTGGTTCTCCTTCTGGTCATGCCCGGCCGTCAGCGGTCTCGGCTCATCGGAATCGGTGTTGCCTCCATCGCCGGCATCATCGCGATTGGCTATGTGGTCCTGGGAGACGTGTTCATCCTGGTGGCGACGGGTATGCTGGATCGTGTGCTCTCGATAGGCAGCGCCGCCACCACCGACATTTCGCTCATCAACCGGTTTCGAGAAACGGCCGTGGTGTGGGGCAAGGTGATGGAGAATCCCATTCTGGGCTATGGGATGGGTGTGCCGTTCAGTTTCTGGGACCTGACGTTTCTGCCGCCCTTTCACCACGTGACCACCTTCCTGCACAACGGCTATGTGGCTCTCTGGTACAAATTCGGTCTCTGGGGGCTGGTGATGGTCCTGTACTTCTGGGGCAATGCCATCTGGCGGGCCATCCGGGCGTACCGGCTGAAGGGCAGTGCTTTCCTCCGGCTGGCCAACCTCGGCGTTGCCGGCGTCCTGATTTCCCTGGTCATTTCCGCCATCACGTCCAACCCCTTCTACATCAACGACCCGATGTTCATGTTCGGCATCGTGACCGGAGCCGCGGCCGGGGCGGACCAGTTGCTCAGGCGCAGTGGCGGGGATCTCCCCACATCTCGGACCCGTGCTCTTCCCTAAAATCGCACTGGACCCATCGTCGACCGGGCGCATCTTTCGGCTCCGGTCTTCCGTTTCTCCGATTCAGACAGGCAACGAACCACCGACTGTGATGAAGATTTTCTCCTCTGGGCTTCTTCTCCTCGCCATGCTGCTGGTTGGCTGCGCCGGCACATCCTCCATGGGCACCGCGCAGGCCACTTCAGATTTCATCTACGTATGCAACCAGGGTGAGGCCACGGTCTCGATCATTGATTCCGCGACCAACGAAGTCGTGGAGACCATCGATCTGAAGACGATGGGTTACCCGGAGAATGCCAAGCCCCACCACGTGGTGGTCGAGCCCGATGGCTCTCACTGGTACCTGTCCATGATCGGTGCCAACCGGGTGCTGAAGTTCAACCGGGACAATGAGGTGGTCGGCAGCGCCGAGTTCCAGGTCCCGGGCATGCTGGCACTCAATTATGCGGATGACGTCATGTACGTGGGCCGCTCCATGAGTGCTGTGAACCCGCCCCAGAGCATCGGCGTCCTGGAACGGTCTTCGATGGACATGGAGGAGGTCGACGTGTTCTTTCCGCGTCCACATGCCCTGGCGGTCACGCCCGGCGGCGAGTATGTCTTCTCCGCCAGCCTGGCCGAGAATCGGATGATCGTGCTGGATCAGGCCTCCGGCGATGGCACGTTCCACGAGTTTGATGGCGACATCAACACGCTGGTCCAGTTCGCCATTTCGCCCGATGGACAAACTGCCATCGTCGGCGGGGAGTTGACCAACAAGCTGTTCTTCATGGACCTGTCGAACCTCCCTGAGGTCAGTGTCCGAAGCGAAATTGAGGTCGGGTCCCGCCCGTGGAACCCCATTTTCGCCGCCGATGGGCGCCACGCCTACTTTGGCAACAAGGGTGCGAACACCGTCACGGTGGTTGATACGCAGACCGGGCAGGTGGCCGCGACCATCGCC
>JABDJZ010000358.1 GCA_013003255.1 Rhodothermales bacterium | reverse complement strand
CGCCGGCCCTCCTGGGGTACGCCTTCCAGGGCTGGTACTACCACTTCTCCGCCGGCGCCTACATCACCAAGAAGACCACCTTCTTCGTGCGGGCAACCGTACTCGGGAGCGTCATCGCGGTTGTGGTCAACTTCCTGGCCGTCCCGGTCTACGGCATGCTGGGTGCGGCATGGGCCACCGCCTCCGCCTACGCGGCCATGGCCCTGTATCTCCTCTGGCTGATCCGGCCCCACTATCCGGTGCCGTATCCATGGGGACGCTCGATTGGTCTCGTCGGCCTGGCTGCCGGTCTGCTCATGGCCTGGTCGTGGACAGGCGGACTGCAGGTCTGGTGGATCGAATTGGCTGGGCTTGCGCTGTACGGTGCAGTGTCCGCCGCAACCTTGGCGGCATCGCTACGTCGATAGGGGAACACCCACCGCCTCCCCTGCCATGGCTTCTCGCTACCTCCCCCTGATCGTTGCGATCCTCATCACGGCGCCCTCTTTCGTTTCCGCGCAGTCGCTCGATATCCCGATACGCGGCTACGGCCTCTCCATCGGCGATTCCGAGGAGCACGTAGGCCTGCGAATCAACTTTCGTGATCGAAATCTCCGGTCCATGCGGGGTGTGAACATCACAGTGTGGAATCCGCGGAATGCCCGGTCAGACGTGCGAGGAATCGCGATTGGCCTGCCGATGACCGGTGCAGAGGACCTGCGTGGCATCGGTCTCGGGCTGTTCGGCGCGGGCGCTGACGGCACCATCCGTGGGGTCGCCATCGGCGGCGTTGGGGCCGGTGCAGGCGAGTCCTTCACCGGGATTGGACTCGGCGGCATTGGCGTCGGTGCTGGCGGAGACCTGAAGGGCATCATGGTCGGTGGCATCGGTGCGGGGGCCGGAGGATCGGTCAAAGGCATCATGATCTCAGGGATTGGTGCCGGGGCCGGCGGAGACATGCAGGGCATCGCGATTTCGGGCATCGGCGGCGGTGCGGGTGGCAGCTTCCGCGGGCTGAGTGTGTCCGGAATTGCCTCAGGCGCTGGAGTCGATCTGACGGGCATTCACGTAGCCGGTGTCGCAGCGGGTGCGGGGAATGATGCCCATGGAATCATCATTGGTGGCATTGCCGCCGGAGCCGGTGGTACGCTTCGAGGACTCGGCATTGCCGGCGTCGCGGTCGGAGCTCCTGAAGTGCGCGGCATTCTGCTGTCAGGACTGGCAGCCGGCGGGCAGGACGTGTCCGGGATCGTTCTCGCTCCCGCGTACTTCCTGGTTGATGAGAACGGCTACCAGAATGGCCTGGCCATTTCGGCCGTCAATCGCGTTCGCGGCAGGCAGCAGGGCCTGACCATCGGACTGCTCAACATCGCCCGTGACCTTCGCGGAGTCCAGATAGGCCTCATCAACTACGCTGGTTCAAACCGGGCCGGAATGAAGCTGCTTCCCTTCTTCAATACGCGCTTCCGGTAGCGCGGGGCCGCGCACGCGCCAACACCTCCGCCAGCTACTTCAGCGCCCGCGAAGACACCTCAACCAGCTACTTCAGCTCCCGCGCCAACACCTCCGCCGGGTGCAGCGCCTTTCGTCCGGTGAGGTCCTCAATCTGCGCCCGGCAGCTGGTCCCCGCAGCCGCGATGACTGTCTCATCTGGCGCCGCGCGAACGGCAGGCGCCAACCGATCCTCCCCTATGGCCCGGGAGACCTCTCCATGTTCGTACCCGAAGGAGCCGGCCATCCCACAGCAACCGGCGTCGATGGTGCCCACGGTCCCTCCGGTCACCTGGTAGCACTGATCGATGCCGTCGAAAGAGCCGCACGCCTTCTGGTGGCAGTGGCCGTGAACCAGAACCGGCGCGGGCTCTGCTGACCAGGAGAGGCCCTCGAAGCGCGCGGCGTTGGCTCGGACGAAGGCCTCAAATTCCATGGTGGCCTCTGCGACGCGGGCCGTTCTGGGATCCCCTGCGACGAGGGCCGGATATTCGTCGGCGAATGTCCCTATGCAGCTGGGCTCCAGCCCCACGATGGGGACGCCTGCCTCAACAAAGGGGAACAGCCGGTTGACGGAACGAATGGCCCGGCGCTGGGCGGCGGTCACGAAACCCTTCGAGAGGTAGGTTCGGCCGCAGCAGACATCCCCGACCGGAATCACGTGGTAGCCGGCCGCCTTCAGGACTCGGGTCGCCGCCGTCGGCACCTCGGGGTGCTGGAAGTTGCTGAACGTGTCAACGAACAGCGCCACCGTGTTTGCCGGATCCGAAATGTCCGAAGCACGACCGCCCTTTCGCGCAAATGCGTGGCGCGCGAACTCCGGTGTCGGCCGATCCGGATCGATCCCGGCCTGGCGCGCCATGGCCTTCCCGAGTCCCGATGCACCCAGCCGGTTCACCAGAGGAGCTGCCGGACCGGAGATCATCCGGGCGTATCGCGGGAGATTGGCCATGGCCTTGACCCGCGCGGGGGCTCCGTTCCTTCGCCAGTACCCATCCAGCCACTCGGTCTTCAGCCGGGCCATGTCCACGGCACTCGGGCACTCGCGCTTGCAGGCCTTGCATTGCAGACACAGATCCAGCGCGGCATACACCTCCTCATCACCGAGCCCATCCACACGACCGGACATGGCCATCCGAAGCACGTTGGCGCGGCCCCGCGTGGAGTCTGCCTCCTCGCGCGTGGCCATAAAGCTCGGGCACATCGTGCCCTCACCCAGCTTGCGGCAGGCACCGTTGCCATTGCACATTTCGACAGCCCCGGCGAACCCACCTTCCTCAGGGAACGCCATGAGGGTAGCCACGGGGAGCGGTTGATAGTCCGGTCCCATCCGCAGATTCTCCGTCATGGGAGGCGCATCAACCACCCTGCGCGGGTTCAGCAGTTGGTCCGGATCGAAGAGCTGTTTGACCTCCCGGCACACGCCATACAGGCGCTCTCCAAGGAATTCGGGGTTGAGCCAGCTTCTGACGAGGCCGTCACCATGTTCTGACGAGACCCATCCGCCGTAGGACTTGACGAGGTCCGCCGAGCCCTGCGCCAGATCACGCATCTTGGTCACTTCAGCGGCATCCTTGGTATTGATGAACGGGCGGACGTGGAGACAACCGCCCGATGCGTGCGCGTACATCACGGCTGGCGTATCCGACTCCCGCAGCAGCGATTCCAGGTTGTCGATGTAGTCGGCCAGGTGCTCCACGGGCACGGCGGCGTCCTCCACGAAGGCCACCGGCTTGTGGTCCCCCTTGACCCCCATGATGAGGCCCAGCGCCTCCTTGCGGACCGACCACGCGGTGGCGATTCGATCCGGGGCCTCCAGACGGACGGTTCGCTGCCCAGGCAACGCGCGTTCGAGCCGGTCAAGGCCGTCCCGCACCTCGGATTGGGACGCGCCGAAGTACTCGGTCATCAAGACCGCGCCGGGCGTGCCCTCGATGAAGTTCAGGCGCCGGGCAAACTCAGGGGTGGACTGGCAGCGCTCAATCGCCGCGCCGTCCAGCAGTTCCACGGCAGAGGGGCTTGTCTCCAGGATTGCCGTTGTCGCTTCCAGCGCTTCTCGACGCGTCCTGAAATGCACCGCGCCCAAAGAGGTGAACTGGGGCTTCCTGACCAGATCAACCGTCAGTTCCGTGGCGATGCCGAGCGTTCCCTCGGATCCGCATAGCAGGCGGGCCAGGTTGGGGCGGTCTTCCAGCAGCTCCTCGACACGGTATCCATTGGCACGCCTCCAGTGAGGCGGCATGTCCTCGCGAATCGCGTCCGCGGATTGGTCCCTCAAGGCATGCAACCCGGTTCTGATCCGCTCTTCGAGTCCGCTGCTCTCGCGGTCCCAGGAACGCTCGCTCAGGTGTGCGACACTTCCGTCCGCCAGGACCGTCCGGGCTGATCGGACGTGGCGAATCATGTTGCCATAGAGAATGGAGTGGGTCCCGGTGGAGTTGTTTGCCATCATCCCGCCCAAGGTGGCGCGCGAGCCGGAAGCAGGATCAGGGCCAACCATCCATCCCTTGTCCGCCAGATAGCGGTTGAGTACGGCCAGTGTCACGCCGGGCTCGACGCAGACGCGCCCTTCTTCCGGGAAGAACTCCACGAGGCGGTTCAGATGCGGCGTAAAGTCAATGACCAGCGCATCATTGACGGTCTGGCCGGCCAGGGACGAACCTCCGCCGCGCGGCATGACCGGAAGACCCAGCGCACCGGCCGCAGAAACGGCGGCTTCCACATCGTCGATGGACCGCGGGATCAGAACGCCGAGCGGGACCACCTCATACATCGACGCATCCGTGGCGTACAGCGCGCGGGAGAGCGCATCGATTCTGAGATCTCCCTGGAGGCGCCCAGCGAGGTCATCCTTCAGCTGTCGTACGCGCTCTGCTCTCGCCATCAGTCCGCCGGGAATAACCGGACCGGCTTGCCCCGCTCGGGGACTTCAATCTCCGCGTCCGGATTGAAGAACTTGATATTGTCGGCCATCCACTCGCGAGCGTTCGCATCGCCGTGGACCAGCAGGATTCGACGGGGCTCCAGCTGCTCCACCAGATTCAGAAGGTCGCGCCGGTGACTGTGCCCGCTGAAGCGGAAGCGTCCCACCTGACAGTTCAACGGCTGGGCTCCGCGCGCCTCATCGAGCACCACTGCGCCATTGGTGGATTCCAACAGGCGCGCCGCCGGGGAATCTTCGCGTGCATACCCCACCAGTAGGATCGAATGCTTTTCGCTGTCTACCATCTCCTGCGCCAACTTGTTGGAGATGGTCCGTTCGAACATCATCCCGCTGCTGACCACCAGGATTCCGGGCTCCTGAAGCACGCGCTGGAGGCCGTTCTGACCGCGCGGCAGGCGCTTCTGGTTGACGCCGTAGACCTCGAAGTCCTCGTTCAGCCGAGGCGTCGTGAAGCGGGTCTTGTCATAGACATCCGAGATGGCGCGCATCATTCCGGCCGAGTAGACCGGCGTCTCATCATCGATGATGCCGCGCCGCTTGAAGCGGTCAATCATGGCCAGGACCTCCTGGCTGCGACCGAGCGCGAATACCGGCACCAGCGCCGTGCCTCCGCGCTCCAGCGTCTCCTTGAGGGCTTCGCCGAACTTGCGCTCCTCTGATTTGCGCGTGAACTGCTCGGCTTCCGGATCGCCGCCGAGTGTGGACTCGAGGATAAGCGTATCAATCGGCCCTTCCGGGTACGATCCACCGGGCAGAATGGCCTGCGCCGTCATCGACGTATCGCTGGTATAGAAGACCCGCCGGACCTCGTCGCCATACTCGACTTCTATTTCCACGCCGGCTGCGCCCAAGACGTGACCGGCATCCCAGAGGCGGCCCTCGATGGGCGTTCGCCCACGGACTCCCGTCAGCTCAAACGGGAATTCCAGGTGGTGACCCAGATAGAGGTACTCGTACGCGTCCAGTTCTTCGACCGCGAACAGCGGATCGGCCGAGGTGCTTCCCTCCTGCTGTTTTCGGGCCTGGAGTCTGGCCGATGATGGCAACAGGACGCCGGCCAGGTCCCGCGTGGCTCTGGTCATGTGCACCAGCACGTGGGGGAATTCCTGAATGACCACCGGCAGGCAGCCCAGGTGGTCCTGATGGGCGTGCGTGATCAGCACGTGATCCACCCAGGTGTCTGTACGGTCCTTGATGAAGTGGAGGTCGGGCACGGCATCGCGCCCCTCTTCTTCAGGATCCGCCCCGGCATCAAGCATGATGCCGGTACCGTCTATCTGCAGGTAGTGGCAGCTGGCGCCGATCTCATCCGTGGCGCCCAGGCAGACCAGGTACGGTTCGTCGAGGCCGTCGGCGTTGGGCGCCATCAGCCGGCGCCGTTGGCGCCAACGGCCGCCTGCTCGGCTTCGAACTGCTTCCAGTCATCCAGGAAGCGCTGGAGACCGCTGTCAGTCAGGGGGTGCTTGATCAGCTTGCCGATGACGCTGAACGGAATCGTCGCTACATCGGCTCCGGCCAGAGCCGCATCCACTACGTGCATGGGGTGGCGAATGGAGGCGGCCAGCACCTCGGTCTCGTACCCGTAGTTGGCGTAGATGTGGACGATCTGCTCGATGAGCTCCATCCCGGAGGTGGAGATATCATCCAGGCGACCGATGAACGGGCTGATGTAGGTGGCTCCCGCCTTGGCCGCGACCAGCGCCTGCGTCGGGCTGAAGCACAGGGTGCAATTGGTCTTGATCCCTTCGTCCGAGAACGAACGAATGGCCTTGATGCCCTCGGCAATCAGCGGCACCTTGACCACGACCTGCGGATGCAGCGCCGCCAGCGTGCGGCCTTCGGCCATGATGCCGTCATAATCCACCGCCGTGACTTCGGCAGAGACATCGCCATCCACCAGTTCGCAGATCTTGACGATATGCTGGTGGAAGTCGACGCCCCCCACCTTCTTCATCAGGGATGGGTTGGTGGTGACGCCGTCCAAGACGCCCATTTGCTGGGCTTCGCGGATTTCGTCAAGGTCGGCGGTATCAATAAAGAACTTCATCGAGTCGGAATACGGAGGTGAGAGCGCGGCTGCGTATGGACCACGCCAGAGCCTGATCCAACGTGATTGGCAGACGGGGGTTCATCGAAAAGCGAGACTGTGAAGCGCGTCTGGGGGACTACCCCAGCCGGCTGAGCATCATCATTACGATGACAAAGCCGACGAGAATCGCCGCTGCAATCACGAGCTGCTTCTTGAGCTTCTTATTCATCTGGGCGCGGTTGTATTGGTTCAGTATAACCGCCGAACCAGCATTCGCAACAGTCAATCGACGCCTCGTTTCAGGACCTTACCGAAGCGTCCTGGGGCGAGCCCGGTAGCGCCGCCCAGGGCGAGGTTTCCGTTCACCCAGACCGCTACTGCGCCCACACTTACCTGGTGGGGAGCGGTGAAGGTTGCCCGGTCGTCGATGGCATGGGGATCGAACAGCACCAGGTCTGCCACCAGGCCGTCCCGGACATACCCTCTGGATCCCAGGCGCATGACATCAGCCGGTAGCCCGGTCATGGACCGAATGGCCACAGACAACTCCATCACACCCCGTTCCCTGACGTAGCGCGACAGCTTTCTGGGGAAGCTCCCGTAGTTGCGCGGATGCGGCACGCCGCTGCCCATCGGTACAAGGCCGCCGTCGGAACTCGTCATGACCCATTGCTGGATCATGAATTCTTCGACGTCCTCCGGCGTCATGTTGTGTGAGACAATACCGGCATTCCCTTCGGCTAACAGGTGCATAGCCGTGCGGACCGGGTCCTCGCCGCGGTCGGCCGCTACCGAGGCCAGCGTGGCCCCTTCAATGGTGGGGTCTGGTACATATCGACGAAACTGGATGCGGTCCGCACCCCCTCGCCTTTCCAGGTTCTCGACAATGTCGGCATAGAGGACCTCAGGGATCTCGCGCAGACGGATGCGGAGGGAATCCCCGGCCAGCAAAGGACGGGAGACCAGCGCCGTGAGACTGGTGGCCGAGGCCTCATAGGGATACTGGTCGGCCCAGATGTCCACGCCCTCCGCGCGGGCCTCTTCGATCCGCGCGATCGCCTCCCGTGAGTAGCCCCACACGTGGGGCCCGAGTGCCTTGATGTGCGTGACAATGCCCCGCGTGTCCGCTTCACGGGAGACCCGGATGACCTCATCAATGGCTGCAAGCAGGCCGATGGAATAGTCCGATTCGTCCCGAATGTGACTCGAGTAGACGCCCGCGGGACCGAAGACCCGGGCAAGCTCGATGACCTCGGAAAGGTCCGCGTAGCTGCCCGGCGTGTAGAAGAGCCCGGAGGAGAGTCCAAAAGCGCCGGCGGCATGTCCCGCTTCCACCAACGCCCTCATGCTGCTCAGTTCATCCGGCGTTGCGTGGCGGTTCTCCATGCCCATGACCTCGCGTCGAACCGATCCGTGCGGGACCAACTGGGCTACGTTCACGCCAGGCTTGACGGCCTCCAACTCCCGCGCCTGTTCGGCCAGATCCACGGCACCCCCCCCGTCGGGATTCACGAACACGGTCGTGATGCCCTGTCTCAACAGCGGCTCGGCAGGCGCCAGGGCCTCCGTGGCCAGGCCACCTGCGGCGTGGGAATGCACATCGATGAATCCGGGGGCGAGGACCAGACCTCGTGCCTCGACTACGGATTCGGCGCGATAGTCCTCCAGCTGCCCGACCGCCACGATCCGGCCGTTTGCGATGGCCACATCGGCCACGAATCCCGGTTCACCGGTGCCGTCGTGGATTTCAGCCCCGAGAATGACGGTGTCGTACGACGGACTGCATGCCGCGAGCAGCAGGGCCGTCAGGAAGAAGAGGTGGTAGCGCACGACTCTAGCATAGGGCCACCCAGGTCGTTCGCCGGCGTGGCGCACCTCCCAGCTCAGTCGCGCCCTCACAACCAGGCGCCGCGGTCGGCGAGCTGCTGAAGCATCCCTGCGGCCTCCTCGGCCCCGGTGGCCACTTCCGCCTCAGCTTGCGCCTCCCGCCAGAGATCCTTGTCGGAAGCCACCTCTTGGTACGCGTCACGAAAGGCCACGCCCGCCTTGACCTTTTTGAGTGCCGCGGCGGTTGCGTGCAGCGCCGGGTCATCCGCCGCCCGCGTGGCATCGCCATCAAAACGCACACCGGCCAGCACCGCATTCATCGCCCTCAGAAGATCCTCGGTCTTGAGCACCGCTCGCATGACCGCTTCCTTGGTAAGCTGCAGGTCCCGGTGATAGCCGGACGGCAGGTTGGCGGGGAGGCCAAGGAGCAGGTTCAACTCCGCGACAATCCGGTGATAGGTCCCGCGCGCCAATTCCAGAACATCCGGGTTCTTCTTCTGCGGCATGATGGAGCTGCCCGTCGAGAACTCCACGGGCAGTTTCACGAAGCCGAACTCTGCGGTGTTGTAGAGCACCAGGTCCGAGGCCAGCCGGTTGATGGTCGATGCCACCTGCACCAGGGCATGCACCACGGTGCTCTCCATCTTCCCGCGGCTCAACTGGGCGCTGGTGACGTGCTCATGCAAGGCCTCAAACCCGAGTCGCTCGGCGACCGCAGCCCGCGGGAGCTCGAGGTAGGGCACGCCATATCCAGCCGCTGAACCCAGCGGTGACCGGTTGACGGAACTGCGGGCCTGGCCCAGAATCGCCACGTCATCGGCAACCAGTTCGGCATAGCCAAGCGCCCACATGGCCACCGTCGATGGCATCGCGCGCCGCAGGTGGGTGTACCCCGGCAGAAAGACACCCGGTTGACGCTGGGCCACGTGACACAGCCGCCGGCCCAGGTCCAGTGTGGCGGTTCCCAGTCCCTCAAGCCGTTCGCGCAGGAAGAG
>JABDJZ010000347.1 GCA_013003255.1 Rhodothermales bacterium | reverse complement strand
GGATGAACCGGAACCATCCCTTGTCGAGCGACTCCAGCCAGGTGGCGTGGCCGGCCGCGAAGTGCAGACAGGTGACGCCCAGCGTGAATAGCACCAGCGAGCCGCCCATCATGGCCAGGGCGCTTCCGCCGAGGGTATTCCATTTGCGGGAAAGGGCACCGATCGTGAACGCTGCCAGCGGGTAGCCCAGCAGGTATCCTGCGGATACTGCCCCGAAGAGGTAGGCTGGCCCGAATCCGTCCCCCGCATACACCGGCAAGAACAGTCCCATCACCAGATAGAGCGCCTGCGCCAGCATGCCGTTCCTCCAGCCCAGGTACAGCCCGCTGCCATAGACGCCGAGCGTCTGCAGCGTAAAGGGCACCTCCCAGATGTAAATGCGAATCTGGGCTCCGAGTGCTGTCAGCACGGCAAAGCCGACAATGCTCAGCACCTGGATGGCAGTCGTCGTATCGGTGGCCCGGAGGACATCGATGGCAGCCGGGCGGGAAGAATGGAGTCCGTTCATCATTCGCAGGGTATTTCAGGGAATCCGTTTCGGGATCCGCCAAGATAGGATTGGGCGGCGATCTGTGCGATCACAGCCCGTTCACGTTTTGTGAACTAGGCCTCGACGGCCACTGATCCGGGATCGTATGCCAGCACCGGGCCGAGCCACTGCTCCATTTCCGCAAGAGACAGACCTTTCCGCCTGGCATAGTCTGCCACCTGGTCCCTGCCCAGCACGCCGATATTGAAATAGTCGGATCCAGGGTGAGCCAGGTAGAGTCCGCAGACTGAAGCCGCGGGGTTCATGGCCAGCGACTCCGTCAGAGAAATGCCCGTGGCCTGTTCCGCATTCAGCAGACGCCACAGGGTGCGCTTCTCGGTGTGATCCGGCTGCGCCGGGTAGCCCGGGGCCGGCCGGATGCCCTGGAAACGTTCCGCCACCAGGTCCTCATTGGCCAGATCCTCGTCCGAGGCGTACCCCCAGAAGTCGCGACGGACGTTGAGGTGCAACCATTCGGCGCAGGCCTCGGCGAGACGATCAGCGACGGACTTGGCCAGGATGCTCTGATAATCGTCATGCGCGGCCTCGAAGCCGTCTACCAGTTCCTTGAGGCCATGGCCCGCGGTTACGGCGAACGCACCCACCCAGTCACCTTCGGACCGGACAAAGTCTGCCAGCGCCCGGTTGGGCTTGCCCGGCGTCTTGCGCGTCTGTTGCCGCAGCGTATGCAGCCGCGCCAGTTCCGAGCCGTCTTCGGACAGCACGATGTCATCGCCATCGGACCGGGCCTCCCAGATCCCGTAGACGGCTTTGGGATGCAGCGTGTCCTCGGCCTCGAAACGGTCCAGCATGGCCTCGGCATCGGCCAGAAGCGAACGGGCCTCGGCACCCTTGGCAGGATCATCCAGAATGGCCGGGTACTTCCCGCGCATTTCCCAGGACTGGAAGAAAGGTGTCCAGTCGATGTAGGGACGCAGGTCGGCCACCGTGACCGGCACGGAGTGGACACCCAGCGTTTTTGGCTGCTGCGGTTGATAGTCCCCGAACTCGAACCGGTTGGTCCGGGCCTTTTCAATCTCCAGCAGTTCCACCTTGCGGGTCCGGCGGGCGTAGCCTTCCCGGACGCCGTCATACTCGCTCTTTAGGTCGGACAGAAACTCCTCCGAGCCCATCATCAGTTGGTTCACAACGCCCACGCTCCGGGATGCGTCCAGTACGTGGATCACCGGATGCTCATACGCAGGGTCCACCTTGACGGCCGTATGGACTTTGGACGTGGTAGCACCACCGATGAGCAGGGGGGTATTCATGCCGCGCCGAGTCATTTCGGAGGCAACGTGCACCATTTCGTCCAGGCTGGGCGTGATGAGACCGGACAGGCCGATGACGTCTGCGCCGACCTTCTCGGCCTCATCCAGGATCTTGTCCGCCGGCACCATCACGCCGAGATCCACAATCCGGTAGTTGTTGCAGGCCAGGACGACGCCGACAATGTTCTTGCCGATGTCGTGCACATCACCTTTGACCGTGGCCAGCAGGATGGTGGCCCTGTCATCGGTATCGCCAAGGGCCTTCTTCTGCTCCTCGATGAAGGGAATCAGGTACGCCACGGACTTCTTCATAACCCGGGCGCTCTTGACCACCTGGGGCAGAAACATCTTGCCTGCGCCGAACAGGTCGCCGACCACGTTCATCCCGTCCATCAAGGGGCCTTCGATCACATCCAGGGCCCGCCCGGACTTCTGGCGCACCTCCTCGGTGTCCTCCTCGATGTGATCCAGGATGCCCTTTACCAGCGCATGCTTCAGGCGCTCCTCGACGGGGGCATTCCGCCATTCGGCTGTCTTCTTTTCGCGAACCGCGCCTGGTCCCGAGAAGCGTTCGGCAATGTCCACGAGCCGCTCCGTAGCATCGGGCCGGCGGTCAAAGAGGACGTCCTCAATGCAGACCAGCAGTTCCGGATCGATCTCATCATACACCTCGATCTGGCCGGCGTTGACGATTCCCATGTCCATGCCCGCGGCAATGGCGTGGTAGAGGAAGGCCGTGTGCATGGCCTCGCGGACCACGTTGTTGCCCCGGAAGGAGAACGAGATGTTGGAGACGCCGCCCGAGACATGGGCTCCGGGGAGGTTTCGCTTGATCCAGCGGGTGGCCTCAATGAAGTCGATGGCGTACCGGTTGTGCGCATCAATTCCCGTGGCCACGGCAAAGATGTTGGGATCGAAGATGATGTCTTCGGCCGGAAACCCGATCTCCTCGGTCAGGATGGTGTACGCCCGCTGGCAGATCTCAATCCGCCGGTCGTACGTCTCCGCTTGGCCATCCTCGTCAAAGGCCATCACAATGACGGCGGCACCATAGCGCCGTGCAAGACTTGCCTGCTCGCGGAAGGGCTCCTCGCCCTCCTTCAGGGAAATGGAGTTGACGACGCTCTTGCCCTGTAGACACTGCAGGCCGGCCTCGATCACGGACCACTTGGAGGAGTCCACCATCACCGGGACCCGGGCGATGTCCGGCTCGGCAGCGATGAGGTTCAGGAACGTGGTCATGGCGGACTCGGAGTCCAGCATGCCTTCGTCCATGTTCACGTCGATGACCTGCGCCCCGTTCTCCACCTGGTGCTGGGCCACCGTGAGCGCCTCTTCGTACTCCTCGTTCAGAATCAGGCGGGCAAACTTCCGCGACCCCGTGACATTGGTGCGCTCTCCGATGTTGACGAAGTTCAGGTCACTCCGGAACGTGAACGGCTCGAGACCCGACAGGTGCAGGAGGCCGTCCGACTTCCGTGGCTCCCTTGGCGAGTTCCGGGCGGCGGTCTCGACAAACGCAGCCACATGGTCGGGCGTGGTGCCACAGCAGCCGCCTACGATGTTCAGGAAGCCCGAACCGGCGTACTCCTCCACCAGCGCGGCCATCTGCTCGGGCGATTCGTCGTAACCACCCATCTCGTTGGGCAGACCGGCATTCGGATAGAGGCTGGTTCGGACAGTGGCAACGCCCGAGAGGGCCTCGATGAAGGGGCGCATCTGAGCGGCACCCAGAGCACAGTTCAGGCCCACCGAAAGCAGGTTCGGCGCGTGCTTGATGGAGTGCCAGAAGGCCTCCGTGGACTGCCCCGACAGCGTCCGTCCGCTCAGGTCTACGATGGTACCGGAAATCATCACCGGCAGTTGGTGGCCCGTGCGATCGAAGTAGTCCGAAATGGCGAAAATGGCCGCCTTGGCGTTGAGCGTGTCGAAAATGGTCTCGACGAGCAGAATGTCCACCCCGCCTTCGACCAGTCCGTGGATCTGCTCTCCGTAGGCCGCAGCCATTTTCTGGAAGGTGGACGCCCGGTAGCCCGGGTCATTCACGTCAGGCGAAAGGCTCAGGCTGATGTTGGTCGGCCCAAGGGCGCCTGCCACGAACCGCGGCTTCTCCGGAGTCCTGGCCGTGTAGAGGTCCGCTGCCTCCCGCGCCAGCCTTGCCGATGCCCGGTTCATTTCCAGGACGTGCGCCTCTGCCGCGTAGTCGGCCTGCGCAATGGAGGTGGCACTGAACGTGTTGGTCTCCAGGATGTCCGCGCCGGCTGCCAGGTACTCCTCGTGGATCCCTCGGATGACATCCGGCCGGGTGAGGCTGAGGATGTCATTGTTGCCCCGCATGGGCTTGTGATGATCGGCGAGCAGATCGCCTCGGAAGTCTTCCTCCTCGAGCGAGTGGCGCTGGATCATGGTCCCCATCGCGCCATCCATTACCAGGATGCGTTCGTTCAGGGCGGATTCCAGTCTGGGGTTGACCACGGCAGTCAGGTGTTGTTCGGGAACTCGGTGGGAACCCGCTGCAACGGCAGATCCTCCGGTGGGTTCGCGGCCGTGCCTACTGCGTCAGAAACTCTTCCACCAGGTCTGCAAAGGCGCCCGGCGACTCGGCGTGGAGCCAGTGGCCCGTTCCGAGGAGTGTCTTCAGCTCCGCGCTGGGGAAATAGGCCTCAATCAGGGGCAGGTCATCATCCAGGACGTAGGGCGAGTTCCCACCGCGAATGAACAGCGTCGGACCTTCGAACGTCGCGAACACCGTGAGGCCTTCGATTACCCGGTCATAGTTGGCAGCGATGACCTCCAGGTTCATCTGCCACCGATAGCCGCCTTCGTGGCGCTCCAGGTTCTTGAGGAGGAACTGCCGGACGGCGTTGTCCTGG
This sequence comes from Rhodothermales bacterium, assembly GCA_013003255.1. Taxonomy (GTDB): domain Bacteria; phylum Bacteroidota; class Rhodothermia; order Rhodothermales; family UBA10348; genus JABDJZ01. Next base: position 3,991 of record JABDJZ010000347.1, on the reverse strand, counting down.
ATGCGTTCGGCCAGGAAAGCCTCCACAGAGGCACGGGAATCGTGAGTCTGCGGTGCAGCGTCGATAAGTGCCTGCAGCAGCGCCTCGTGACCGGGCTGGTAGGCGCGTGGGGCCATGTCCGCCACAATCAGGTGCGATACGCGCTCCGGGTAGGCCAGCGCCAGGTGCATGGCCACCTTGCCGCCCATCGAGTGCCCCAAAACCGCGGAGGACTCGATCTCAAGCTTGTCCCACAGCGCGATTACGTCATTGGCCATGGCCTCGTAGTCAAACCGGGAGTCATGGGGTGACCTGCCATGGTTGCGAAGATCCGGCACCACGACCCTGTGGGACCGCGAGAAGCGGGCTCGGGACAGCGTGTGCCAGTTACCCCCCGAGCCCAGCAGGCCATGCAGGATGGTCAGCGGAGCGCCGGAGCCGTATTCCCGGAAGTGGAGGTCCATCGAGGTGGTGTAAATGCGATGCGACGTTCCCGAATGGAAAACGGGCGCCCCGGTTTCCCGAAGCGCCCGTTTCCAGGAATTCAGATCCCTGCTACGTGATCTCAGCCTTTGGCCAGGAGGTCACGGATCTCCACGAGGAGTTTCTCCTCATTGGAGGGCTCGGGGGGAGCGGGGGGAGCCGCGGGAGCTTCTTCTTCCTTGCGCTTGGCCTCATTCATGGCTTTGACGATCATGAAGAGCACGAACGCGATGATGAGGAATGCAATCAGGGCATTGATGAACAGCCCGTAGCCGAGGGCTACGCCGCCGGCCTCGCGCACTGCCTCAATGGATTCCATGTTGACTCCGGCCATCTCCGCAGGGTCACGCAGGATGACGAACAGATTGGAGAAGTCCGGCGTGCCGAAAACAGCGGATACAATCGGCATCAGGATGTCATTGACGACTGACTTCACAACCGTCCCGAAGGCCGCACCGATAATGATGCCGATGGCCATGTCGACCATGTTGCCTTTCATGGCAAAGGTCTTGAACTCTTTTAGCATGTCCTCTTGAGGTAAGTGAGGGAGAGAGTCTTTGATACAGCACGGAGGCCAACATGTCAAAGAAGCACCGTGGACTTCGGGGATGGACTTCGGCCCAACCGGGGAATACCCGTGCCTGATCAGGCCCCGGCAGACATTCACGGGCGGAATTCGCCCGTTCTCTCCGCACCCATCGAGCCTTTCCAGTACATTTCCTGACTCATCCTCCCAGAGAGCTGTGGACCAGACCATCAAGATCAGGTTTTCGAACCGGGACGCGAAGGCGTTTGTGAAAGACGTCCGGAGTCGCGTCACCGACTACTTTGAACAGACCGGGAAGAGCCGGAAGGCCACTCCGGGCATGGTGCTGAAGACCTTTCTCATCCTCGGGGTGACGTTCGGGACCTATGCCTTGATTATGCTCGGCAGCCTCACGCTGGGTCAGATGTGGCTGGCCACCTTTGTGATCGGTCTGGGTATGGCCGGAATCGGGTTCAGCGTGGCCCACGACGCGCTGCACGGTGCCTATTCCTCCAACAAAGCCGTCAACGCACTGCTCGGGTTCACCTTCGACATCATGGGCGCCAACGGGTACATGTGGAAGATCACCCACAACGTGATCCATCACACGTACACCAACATCCACGATGTGGATGAGGATCTGACCGTCTCGCCCCTGCTCCGACTGTCCCCGGGCGCCAGACACTACTGGTTCCACCGGTTTCAGCACCGGTACGGTTTCCTGGCCTATGGTCTGGCCACCGTCAATTGGTTGTTTGCGAAGGACTTCCAGCAGTTCCTGAAGAAGGACATCGGGCCCTACGTCAACAAGAAGCATCCCCTCCCCCAGATCGCGCTCCTTGTGGTGTCCAAAGCGCTGGCCATCACCTGGATGATCGTGCTACCGCTGGTCTATCTGGACATCACCTGGTGGCAGTTCCTCATCGGATTCCTCACCGCGCACATGACGGCCGGGATCATCCTGGGGGTCATTTTTCAGCTTGCCCACGTGGTGGAAGGCCCCGAATTCCCGCTGCCTGATGACAAGGGGACGATGGAGTATGCCTGGCTGGTACACGAAATGCGGACGACGGCCAACTTCGCGTTCGCCAACAAGCCCCTGTCCTGGTACATCGGAGGCTTGAACTACCAGATTGAGCACCACCTCTTCCCGCAGACGTGCTCGGTACACTACCCGGCTATCGCCCCCATTGTGCAGGAAGTGGCTGCCGAGTACGGCATTCCGTACCACTACAATCCGACACTTCGCGAGGCCATCGCATCCCATTACCGGATGCTGAAGAAGTTGGGCCCCGAGGCCGCGACCATGAAGGACCTGGCGGTCGCCTAGGCTTCTTCTTCCTCGTCGGTGTCGCAGGTGCAGTCGCCCCAGCAGCAGCAACAGCGGCCACCGCAGCATCCACCGTTGCGGGAGACCACAAACCAGATCAGAAGTCCGATCAGGAACCAGCGGGCGGCACCCGAGAGACTGATTCCGAAGAACAGGCCCGGACCCATGCTGGTCAACACGAGAAACAGGACCGCAATGGCGGCAAGCAGCAAAGGTCTCGAGTAGTCTTGCATCGGGCAGGCTGGTGAGGATTCTCTCCCGCCTACGGGACCACGCTTTCGTGGGTTACAAGGACGAGGTCAGACCGGCGCGTTTTTTTGGTCGGTCTGCGTTCAGGCAGCTGCGCCCGGGGCCGGAGGCCGGTTCTCGATGGCGCGTGATCGCTTCGGGGCGCGATCGCCACGACCGTACTCGGAGGCCAGCATGGCGTACCGGACGCGGTCGAAGAACTTGCCGTCCCAGAAGAGATAGTCGCGGTCGGTACCTTCGGTGACGAATCCGCAGCCCTCTACAAGGCGCTTCCAGGCATCGTTGTATTCGAAAGCCTCGGCCGTCACGCGGTGCATTCCCAGCGATTCGAAGCAGTGCTTCAGCAGGGCCTGCATGGCCTTCTTGCCGTAGCCCTGGCCCCAATAGTCGCGCTCACCGATGGTAACTCCGATGGAGCAGTGCAGGTGATGGCCCGAGATCCCGGCTACGTAGGCCACGCCTATGAGCGTATTCTCCTCGTCGTAGATCTCGAAATCCTGGTATCCGGGATCCGGGTGGGCAATCAGGCGCTCGAAGCGCTTCTTGAAGGTCCCGAAGGACTCTTCCACGTAGGGGACCTCACTGTCCAGGCGGTTCAGCTCCGGGTCGTTGTTCCACTTGAAGTGGGTGTAGATATTCTCGATCCGTAGCCGATCAAAGCGAATTCGCGGGCCGGCCTTTCCAGTGTCCTGTGGGGGTTCCATAGCGCTCCAGGTCGCAAACTGCACGGGCCGGGGAGCCGAGCGATGCGCGTTCGTGAAGGGATTGTTACCCGCGGTATCGGCCGGAGAGGTCCCGCTGTTAAGGACGGGCCTGTCGGGCCAGCTCCATCAAGGTCGAACGACTGGGCTTAATCCGGCCTTGGCCGGGCGCCGGGAGCGGGAGAAAGGCCACGGGAACCATGAATGCGGGCAGCTGCTCGCGCAGGCCGGCCTCAAGGTCCGTGGCCGAAACCTCGCCGCGGATGAAGGCGACGGGGCGGGTCCCGAATTCGGGGTCTGGCACCCCAACGACCATCGCGCTCTCCACGCCGGGAAGTTCGAGCAGAGCCCGCTCGACCGCTTCCGGGTGAATGTTCTCGCCACCGGACACGAACATGTTGTCCAGGCGAGCCTCGACATGGAGGCGCCCCTGCTCGTCCAGCCTGCCCAGGTCACCCGTCGCGTGCCAGATTCCTGCTGAAGGACCATCCAGGTACCCTTCAAACAGGACGTCGCCTCCCACCTGAATCTCGCCGTTTTCTGCGATGCGCAGTTTGCGCCCCGGGAGCACCGTCCCCGACGAATCCACCGCGCCCGGACGCGTAGCCGTCACCAGGGATCCGGTCTCGGTCATGCCATAGCTCAGGACAACAGGCCATTCGAGGTCAGCGGCAGACTTGGCCAGCGGTTTGGGGATCGCGCTTCCACCGAGCAGAACGCGGT
>JABDJZ010000327.1 GCA_013003255.1 Rhodothermales bacterium | reverse complement strand
CAACACTACGGCTCGGGAGAACGCGATTTCCTTCGCAAAGAAGGAGACCGCGCTGACCGTCAGGAAGCCGATGACGATGCCGATGAGCACCGGCCTGATTCGGCCGCGGTCCGGAAGCGCATAGCCCCCGGAGAGCAGAATTCCGCTGAGCGTCCCGAGCCCATAGGCAGGCGCGACAGCGGTGAAATAGAGGGGCGAGAGCGGCGCGCCGAGCTGGGAAGACCTGAGCCAGGCCAGTGCCACGACGGCCAGGTAGACCAGGGCAAAGTCGGTTGCGGCTGGGAGCAGTCGTGAGGCAGCCCGGGAAGCCACCGAGAACCCGGCCCGGGCCAGGATGGCCGCCTGCAGGATCCCGGCAAAGACCCGGGAGTGGCGATTCTGGAGGTGCTTGCGCGTGAAGAGCACCATCGCGCCATAGAAGAGCTTGACGTAGCGAAACTCCCCTTTCTTGGTGCTCTCACCCTTGTAATGGATGATCTGGGTCCCCGGGGTGTAGTAGATCTTCCAGCCGGCTTCCTGAATGCGATAGCACAGATCCAGGTCTTCGCCATACATGAAGAAGTCCTCGTCGAACAGCCCGATGCCCGTCGAACCGGCCTCGGGGTTACCCAGCAGAGCCTCGCGCCGGACGAACATGCAGGATCCAGACAGTGCGTCAACCTCGGCAACCTCATCCCGTGGCAGAAACGTCATGTTGTACCGTCCGAACGTCGGGCTCTTCGGGAAGAAGCGCGCCAGCCCGGTCATCCGGTAGAAAGCCACCTGGGGCGTGGGGAAGGAGCGCCGACTCTCCGGAGCAAAGGTGCCGTCGGGGTTGAGAATCTGGCAGCCCGCCGCGCCTGCATTGGGGTGGCCATCCATGAAGGACACGAAGTGCTCGAGCGTGTCTTCCTGGACAATGGTGTCGGGGTTCAGGATGAGGACATAGCGACCCCGCGCACGCCGGATGGCCATGTTGTTGGCGACGCCGAACCCAACGTTGTCCTCATTCGCCAGCAGGTGAACCTCGGGGAACCGCTCCCGAACCATCGGCACCGAGCCGTCCACCGAGTTGTTGTCGGCCACGAAAACCTCCACGTCGAGGCGTGCGGAGGCCCGTCTGACCGAACGCAGGGCCTGCTCCAGGAAGTCCCGGACGTTGTAGTTCACGATCACCACGCTGACGTCGGGTACCGCGTTCGCCGACCCGGCGTGGGAGGCCGAGCCCGTGTCGTGCTCCGGTATGTCGGGTGAGTCCGTCAACGGGGCCGAAGATACGGCCGCCTGCGCCGTATCATCGTGGGGTTTTGAAACAGTACGTCCATAGCTACCGAGGCGAGGTCGCGGCAACATTGATCCTGGCGACGCCCATTGTGGCGACGCAGGTGGCTCATATCTCGCTGAGCTTCGTGGATACCATCATGGTGGGGCGGTTGGGTCCGGAGTCCCTGGCAGGAATTGCACTGGGCAATACGGTCTTCTTCACGCTGATCGTGATGGCGATGGGTATTGTGATGGCCGTTGGGCCAATGGTATCGCAGGCGTTCGGGGCCGGCGAGCAGGACCCGATAGGGCGGAGTGTTCGGCAAGGGCTCTGGCTATCCCTTTGCCTGGCTCTGGTGGTGATGGTGGTGTATGAAAATGCCTATCCACTGCTGGTCGCGGCCGGTCAGGAGCCTGCCACGGCGGCGCTGGCGGCTGAATACCTGTCGGCCATCAAGTGGTCGGCCTTCCCCTTTCTGGGCTTTATCGCGCTCCGCAACTTTGTCGAGGGCGTTTCCAGGCCGCGGGCCGTGACGGCCATTGCCTTTCTGGGCGTCGGGCTGAACGTGCTCGCCAACTGGGTCCTGATGTTTGGCAAGTGGGGCTTTCCGGAACTCGGACTGGTGGGGACGGGATGGGCGAGTTCCATCGTGCATACGGCCAACTGCCTCTTGCTGGCGGCCTTCATCGCCACGAGGCCGGAGTTCAGGCCGTATCAGATTTTCTCCAAGCTGGGACGGCCGGACTTCAGCTATTTCCGACAGCTGTTTCGCATCGGTTGGCCGATCGGCGCTTCCTTCGGCGTGGAGACTACGCTCTTCATGGGGACGCTGCTGATGATGGGCTGGATCGGCACCACCTCACTGGCTGCCCACCAGGTGGCCATCCAATGTGCCGCGTTCACCTTCATGATTCCGCTCGGAATAGGCCTTGCCGCATCGGTCCGGGTAGGACAGGCGGTGGGCCGAGGCGACGCTGCGGGGGCCCGACGGGCGGGGATCGTAAGCACCGGACTGTCCGTGGTCTTCATGACCCTGACGGCACTCCTGTTCTGGCTGGCGCCCAGATTCGTGGTGGGGATCTACCTGGACCTGGATGCGCCGGCCAACGCGGAGGTCATCCAGGTGGCGGTCGGACTGTTGTCAGTGGCGGCCTTCTTCCAAATCGCAGACGGTGTACAGGTCTCCCTCGCCGGCGCACTCCGCGGGTTCAAGGACACCGCTGTACCCATGGTGATCGCCGTGGTATCTTACCTCGGAATCGGACTGGCCGCCGGTTACACGCTGGGCTTCACTGCCGGTTATGGCGGACAGGGCCTCTGGTGGGGACTCGTAATCGGGCTTGCGGTAGCGGCCACGCTGCTGCTCTTCCGGTTCAGGAGGCTCTCGTCCAGGGCGCTTGCGCCCACCGGCGTTGCCGCCAGAGGGCCGCTTGATTGATTATTCAACCATCCCACACTTAACGGTCACAGCCAATTGGTTAGGTTGGCGGACTTAACGGTACCCAAATCCCAGGGCCATCCGGCCTGAGCGATGCCACAGATCTTTCCCCGAAGCACGAACCTCCTCCCAACGCTGAGCCTTATGGCTGTTGCGGGGGGCGGGATTTTCGCGATTCTCTTCGTCTGGTATTTCTTCAGCCCCGAGTACACCGATGTCGGTTATGCCCCGGAGCAGCCCGTGGCTTTCAGTCACCGTCTGCACGCCGGTGAGTTGGGCGTCAATTGCCAGTACTGCCATACCCAGGTCGAGAATGCGGCGCATTCCAACGTCCCGGCCACGCAGACGTGCATGAATTGCCACAACCAGATTCGCACCGAGTCGCTGAAGCTGCTTCCCGTGCGGGAGAGCTGGGCAACGGGGGCGTCAATCCCCTGGGTCAAGGTGCACCAGCTGCCGGACTACGCGCACTTTGCGCACAACGTGCACATTACCAACGGCGTGTCCTGCCAGACCTGCCACGGCCGTATCGACCAGATGGAAGTGGTCGAACTGGTTGAGCCGCTTTCCATGGGCTGGTGCATTGAGTGTCACCGGCAGCCTGAGCTCTACCTCCGCCCCAATGAGGAGGTGACCAACATGGAGTACGTGCAGCCTGCCGACTTCGTGGAGCGCAACATTGAGCGCATCCGCATTGAGAATATCCAGCCGCCGACGAACTGTTCGGCGTGTCACTACTAAACGACGACCGCCACCGGAAGATGATCGAGCTTCCCGTACTGCAGAATTCCGAGCGCGAATCAGGCGCGTCGTCTCCCCGAACCCGCTACTGGCGGAGTGTCGAGCAACTGGAGCGACATCCGGAATACGAGGCGTTCACGGCCTCCGAACTCATGCCCGGCGCCCACGGCAGTCCGGGGCAGACCTCCCGTAGGGGGTTCCTCCACATCATGGGCGCGTCCATCGCGCTGGCCGGCCTGGCCGGTTGCCGCAAGCCCATTGAGAACATCATGCCGTTCGCGCGGCGCCCCGAGGACACCATCCCGGGCGTTCCGATGCAGTACGCATCGGGTATGGAGTTCCGTGGCACCCTGCGCCCCATCATTGTCGAAAGCACCGACGGTCGCCCGACCAAGATTGAGGGCAACGGGGAGCACCCCGAGTCTTCGGGCGCTTCCGGCGTCTTCGAGCAGGCCTCGCTGCTGGGACTGTACGACCCGGATCGTTCCCAGGCGGTCATCCACAATGGGGATGCCTCGACCTGGTCTGCGTTCAGCGCCTTTGCGGCGGCTCGTGCGGCAGCCAGAACCGTGGTGCTCGCCGCGCCGTCATCGTCTCCGAGCCTCGCCGCGCAGCGGGCGGCTCTGGAAGCACGGGGCGGACGATGGGTGACCTACGATCCGTCCGGTGCCGGCAACTCGGCGGCCGCGCTGCGATCCATCTACGGTCGCTCGCTGCGCCTTCGTCACCACTTTGACCGTGCCCAGGTCATCCTGTCCCTGGACAGCGACTTCCTGGGAATGACTTCAGCCAACGCTGTCCAGGACAGTGGATCCTATGCGGCCGGACGCCGCGTGGACGAGTCGGGCTCGATGTCCCGCCTGTACATGGTGGAAAGCGCCTTCTCCGTAACCGGTGGAATGGCGGATCACCGCAAGGCGGTCAAGGCATCCCATGTGGCCGGTGTGGCCGCTGCCATTGCCCGGGCACTGGGCGTGCCGGCGCAAGGCGGTCAGGAGTATGACGGCGACGCTTGGGTTTCGGCTGTGGCCAATGACCTTCGCCAGGCCGGTGGAGCCGGCCTCGCGGTAGCCGGCGAGTCGCAGGGCGTCGAAACACACATTCTGGCTGCGGCCATCAACGAGGCGCTCGGTGCCGTTGGTCGCACTGCTGAATTGCTTGATCTCGGTCAGGCTCCGGCCGATGGAGACTTCCAGGCTCTGGTTGCCGACATGGCGGCCGGCCGGGTGGACACGCTGGTGATGCTGGATTGCAACCCGGTATACAGTGCGCCCGCAGGACTTGGATTTGAGGCAGCCCTCTCCAGCGTGGGTGAGTCGGTTCACCTGGGACTCCACGTGGATGAGACGGCGCAGGCGGCCTCCTGGCACGTGCCGATGGCGCACTACCTGGAGGCATGGGGAGACGGCCGATCCTTCGGTGGAACCGCCACGGTCATCCAGCCGCTGATCGCCCCCCTCTACGATGAGGCCCACTCGGCGCTGGAAGTCGCGGGTCTGCTTGCCACCGGGCAATACCGCTCCGGCTACGACATGGTTCGTCAGACCTGGCAGTCCCGGATTTCCGGCGACTTCGAGGCCGGCTGGCGCAAAGTGCTGCACGACGGCTTCCTGCCGGACACGGGCTACGCGTCCGCGACGCCCTCTCCAGCTGGACTGGCCGGTGCGCTGGCCTCAGCGGCCGCGACCCCGGCCGACGGCATCGAACTCGTCTTCCGGCCGAGCCCGTCCGTCCTCGACGGATCGTACTCGAACAACGCCTGGCTGCAGGAGACGCCGCACCCCACGAGCAAGATTGTCTGGGACAACGTGGCGGTCATGAGTCCGTCAACGGCCTCGGCCCTGGGGCTTTCCGTGGCACTGACCAACGGTCAGCACTTTGTGGACGTTGCCACGATCACGGTCGGCGACGTCTCCGTAGAGATGCCCATCTGGATCGAGCACGGCGTCGCCGAGGACACGGTGATCCTGGAGACCGGCTACGGCCGCTCCATCTCGACCACGCGGGCCTCGCGGGAGCCAATTTTCTTCGATAAGGACCACGAGACGGATGTCTACGCTCAGGGCGCCATCGCCAACGGCGTGGGACAGAACGTGGCCCCGCTGCGCAATGCGGAAAACCCGGGCTGGGTTGCCGGTGCCAGTGTTTCCCGTTCCGGCGGCGACTACCTGATCGCCACTACGCAGGACCACGGTGCCCTTCCGGACGAAGGCGCCGAGATGCAGAAGCGTGGGCTCTTCCGCATGGCCACCCTTGACGAGTATCGGGCCAACCCCCGATTCGTCGAGAAGGATGATCCCAAGATCATCGACGACACGGCCTGGGACGAGTATCCCGCTCTCTGGCAGAAGAGCCATCCGACGGTCCAGGACGCGGCCAAGGACAATCCGTACGCCGCCAACCAGTGGGGGATGGTCATTGACCTGAACACCTGCACCGGTTGCAATGCCTGCATGGTGGCCTGTCAGTCGGAGAACAACATCCAGGTTGTCGGGAAGGAGCAGGTCAGTCTGGGCCGCGAGTTGAGTTGGATCCGCATGGACCGCTACTTCGTGGGCGGCGACGGTGCCGGTGAGCTCCAGATGGTGCAGCAGCCGGTTCCGTGCATGCACTGCGAGAATGCGCCGTGTGAGTCGGTTTGTCCGGTTGCTGCCACGGTGCACTCACCGGACGGCACGAACCAGATGATCTACAACCGGTGCATCGGAACGCGCTACTGCGCGAACAACTGCCCGTACAAGGTCCGCCGGTTCAACTACTACAACTGGAGCAAGACCATTCCCCAGACGCTGCACATGGCGCAGAATCCGAACGTTACCGTCCGGAGCCGTGGTGTCATGGAGAAGTGCTCGTACTGCATCCAGCGGATTCGCGCGGTCAACCGCCAGGTGAACGTGGAGGGACGCGAGATCAAGGAAGGCGACGTAGTCACGGCCTGTCAGCAGGCCTGCCCGTCCCACGCGATCTCATTCGGTGACCTCAACATTCCCGATTCCGCTGTTCGGAAGGCCAAGGCCAATCCGCGGCGCTACGAGATGCTGGCTGAGCTGAACGTCAAGCCGCGGACCAGCTACCTGGCCCGTCTGCGCAACCCGAACCCTGTCCTTGAACCGGCCGCAGCGGCGACCGGCGACGAAACCTAAAAGAAGCAGCAGTCGAACTGTGAGTACGGAACATCAAGCCAACTCCGGGGGACACGTCATGGACGACTCCCCGCTGTTCGGTGCTGATCTGTCGTTCCACGAGATCACCGAAATGGTCTCGTTGCATACCGAGAAGAAGACGCCGCTGGCCTGGTTCGCGGCGTTTTCGATCGCGAACATAGGCCTCATGCTCCTTCTGGTCATGATTGCCTACCTGTTCTGGAACGGGGTCGGCGTCTGGGGCCTGAACAACCCGGTTGGCTGGGGCTATGCCATCGTCAACTTCGTGTTCTGGGTGGGAATCGGTCACGCCGGAACCCTGATTTCGGCCATCCTCTTCCTGTTCCGGCAGCAGTGGCGGACGGCCATCAACCGAAGCGCGGAGGCGATGACAATCTTCGCCGTGATCTGCGCCCTGGTCTTCCCGGGCATTCACGTCGGTAGGGTATGGGCCGCGTACTGGATGCTCCCGATTCCGAACCAGATGGAGATGTGGCCGCAGTTCAAGAGCCCGCTGCTCTGGGATGTGTTTGCTGTTTCGGTGTACTTCACGGTCTCCCTGACCTTCTGGTACGTCGGCCTGATTCCTGA
>JABDJZ010000304.1 GCA_013003255.1 Rhodothermales bacterium | reverse complement strand
CGAAGTCTGCACACCGCCCAGCGGCTACCGGCCGTCGCGGCGGTGGATGCAGCGCGTTGTAACCAGATAATCGCTGCGCTTCGCACCACGATCCAGGTGCCGACCCTTCGCCTGAATGCCTTCGCCCTCCGACCACCGTATGGAAGGGCGAACTGGGAACAGGCGCTGGATCTATTGCCGGATGAGCAGGCGGACGCCTTTCGTAGCCTGGGCGAAAGTCGGCTTGCCTCCGGTCCCCGGACGGACACCACGTTTGCCCGGTGGAGCATGGACCTGACTGGTCAAATGCACCGGGCCGACGTTCCCATCGGCGCGGGAACGGATACCCCGATCGGACTCGCCATCCCCGGGTACAGTCTCCACAACGAACTAGCCATGCTGGTCGAGGCAGGATTGGAGCCAACTGACGTGCTACGGTCTGCCACCGTGACGCCAGCTTCCTTCTTCGGCCTCGAGGCCGAGATGGGACTCGTGGCCGAAGGCATGCGGGCCGACCTGATCCTGGTGTCGGGCAATCCCTTGGAAGACATCGCCCACTTGCGGGACATCCGGCTGGTGGTGTCCAAGGGTCAGGTGGTTCGCCAGTTCGACTGATGGACGACGAGATTGAGAACGACCTGGAGGGCCGCGAGTGTGGCCCGGGCCGCGATGCCGGCGGGGAAGGCTCCCGGGTGCACCAGGAGCTGGCCGCATTCGAACAGCACGTGGAACACGTTCGCGCTGTCCTGCCCGGCTATGATCCGCCGCACATTGATTTCTGGTCACCGGAGACCATCGACGCGCTCACCGGCCTGACCGAGCGCAAAGGCAAGATCACCGGGGCAATTGGTCGGTACCGCGTCCAGTATTTCGAGGGTCGCTACCTACCGGTTGAACTCAATCTGTTCGAGGCTGCAACGGGAAGGCGCATTGCCCAGGACGGATCGGAAGACATCGCGCTGCTGGAACGACTTCGCGCGCGGGTGGGGAAAGACGCCTAGGCGCATAGCGAACCGCGTCTGGTCCTGAGCCCCCCCCTACGACCAGCGCTACTTCGCCATCCCTGCCATACGCAGGACCTCGTCCCACTCCTCCTTCTTGACGGGCTGAACCGAGAGCCTCGGATTACGAACAAGCACCATCTCCTTAAGCTTCGGATTGGCCTTGGCATCCTGGAGGGAGACCGGGTTGGGCAGGGGCTCATCCGCTCGGATGTCCACCATGAACCACCGCGGGTTGTCCTCCGGACTGCGCGGGTCGGGGTGGTCTGACTCCGGGTCCCACGCGGTGAAATCTGGATAGCCGTCGCGGACAACCGTCGCCAGACCGACTATGCAGCTGGGCTTGGCGTTCGAGTGGTAGTAGAGGACGCGGTCCCCCACCTTTATCTCGTCCCGCAGAAAGTTGCGCGCCCTGTAGTTGCGGACGCCGTCCCAGTGCGTTTTTCCGTCGCGCTGAAGGTCCTCGAATGAATAGACGTAGGGCTCAGATTTCATGAGCCAGTATCGTTGCGCCATGGCCGTGCGGGTCCGGTTGTTCTCCTGTCAAACTAAAGAGAACGCACCTCGCCATTCTGCAACGCGGCGTGAAGGTGCTTTGGGGCGTAGGGAGCTTCGGCTGGCGATCTACCTCTTCGGGCCGCGCGTTGGGCCGGACTCAGGCAGCGCGGCGAATCGGCGGGCGGTCGCGCAGCGATTCGAGATCCACCTTCCGCATGTGACTGCGACGGCGGGTCGGGAGCGCGAACTCATCGACGATAGGCTCTGCCCCCCGCTTCCGGAATTCTCCGACTGCGTGGAAGAAAACCATTCCCATGGTACTCAGGGTCATCAGACCCAAAACGGCGATTCCTGTCCAAATAATGAACTGCATGGCAAGGCGGGTTTGCTTGCCTTGGTTCTGGCAAGGAGCATGCCTACTGCATCCAGGCCGGCCCGATCTCCGCGATGCGGGTGTACACCGAACACGACTCCCGGTGCGCGCCGGGCAGGTATCCCGTGCTCATGAGAAACTCGCCGGTGATCTCCCCTCCCGTGAACTTGAACGTCTTCTTGAAGAGCTTCACCCATTCCGGCTTCTCCATCGGGTGATGCGCATCAAGCCACTTGCCAAATGAGCCGAACTCGCCCTGAAGTCGCTGGATTGTCCGAGCGTTCTCAATGGCGGCGTTGACCTTGAGCCGGTTTCGAATGATGCCCGCATCGGACAAGAGTCTCGCTCGATCAGCTTCGCCGTAGGCGGCCACGGCATCGATCGAGAACCCGCTGTACGCCTGCCTGAAATTGTCCTGCTTCTTGAGAATGGTCAGCCACGACAGGCCAGCCTGATTGATCTCCAGAAGCAGGCGCCCGAAGAGTTCATCATCGCTGGCCAGTGGGAAGCCGTACTCGTTGTCGTGGTACGGACCGTGCCAGGGGTGTCCGACGGCGCTGTCGCAGTAACTGCTCAAGGGGTTCGCGCCAGTTCGGTGGCCTGCCGGAGGTGCCGGGTCACTCGGTGCAGGGTCTCCGACACGTCTGCGATGTGGCCGTCCACGGTGTCCCATTCGCCCTGCTCAATGGCCTCGCGAATGGCGGGGAGCGTCTTCACGCCGTAGCCGGTGTAGTACCCCGGAGCGTAGATCTGGTGACGAAACCACGGCCGCTTTGGCAGTCCCGCTTCGCGTGTCATGGCCCGTTCCAACTGGTAAAGCACCTCGTTCAGTTCGGTCGATGTGGCGACTGCGGCCGGTGTTGCCGCCGTAGCTGGCATGCTCCCCGACGCGGCTGTCGCCCCCGACGCGGCTGCCATTCCGCCGCCATCCGCGAGGGCCTTCTCCAGATCGGCGGCCGCCGCATTCAGGGCCTTCCGGGCATTGAGGAGCGGCGCAAAGTTCAGGTGTGGCACCGGCTCGGGTGCTTCGGGCGTGACCCAGGGCTTGGTTGGATCGGCACTCAGATCGTAAGCCCCATCGGCGATCAGCGAGCGCTCCAGCGCCACAGCCTTACGCCGCGTGTCGGCGAGATTTACCACCTCATCGACGTACCCGGACACGTTGTCTGCAAAGGCGGTGTACCGGAAGGGAAGCACATCGGCGTTGGCCAGCCGCAGCGTCACACGGCCGGCGACCTTGGCCAGAGCCTCGCCGTAGGCAAACCCTGGGTCACCGAACCGCACGTAGTACTCGTAGGAGTCATAGGCAGAGTGGTAGGATCCGCCGGAATT
>JABDJZ010000270.1 GCA_013003255.1 Rhodothermales bacterium | reverse complement strand
CGATCTCTACTCCTCTCCCTGATGCTCACCCTGCTGGTGAGCGCCTCCACGGTTTCGGCCCAGGACATGCCGATTCAGCTGGATGTGGATCACGCCTCCTTCGCATACGACGCTGATGCGTCAATGGTGGAGATGTACATGGCATTCGAGGCGCGGACGCTCCCGTTCACCGCTTCGGAGAACGGCTTCCTGGCCCGTCTTCCTGTAGACGTCACCATCCAGCGAGCCACCGAAGCGCTTCTGCCTGGTTCGCCCGCAGAGGCCGTATGGGCCGATTCCCTGGAGTTGTCCTTCATCATTCCGGATACCACGGGCCTTCAGCAGGGCCAGCAGTTCGTTCATCAGGTCCGGGCTGCCGTTCCTCCGGGGGAATACGAGCTCCAGGTCACGGTCCCAGCCATGGAATCGCGCGCGCAGCTGATGCTTCGCCGGGATGTCATCGTGCCGGACTTCTCGGACTCGGACCTCGTGGAACTCAGCGACATCACGCTGGCGTCAGAGCTTCGGCGCGCGCAAAACCGGGACGAGGCGTTCTTCAAGAATGGCCTTGTGGTCAAGCCGAACGCCAACCAACTCTACGGCGCGGGGCTCAGCCAGTTGTTCTTCTACGCAGAAGCCTACAACCTGGACAGGCTGGCGGCGCAATCGGACGAATACACGCTGCTTGCCTACATCGCACAGGCCAACATTCCGCAGCCCATCGAAGGGCTGCAGCGACGGACCACCCGGCCACTCCGCAGCCCGGATGTTCTGGTGGGGAATTTCAATCTGGCGATGCTTCCGAGTGGCTCCTACTTCCTCCGCGTGGCACTGCTGAACGCCGAAAACGAGTCCGTCGTGGAGCGGTCTCGGAAGTTCTTCGTGTACAACCCGCACATCCAGCAGACCGTGACGCGGGGCCTTGAGGCGGACTTCGAGACCAGCCAGTACGCCAACATGCCGGTTGAGGAAGTGGACCAGATGATGGCGCACATCCAGCCGATCGCCACTGAATCGGAGCGATCCCGCATGCGCGGCATTGAGGATCTTGAGGAGCGCCGCCGGTTTCTGATGCAGTTCTGGCAGACGCGCGATCCCAACCCGAATTCGCCGGTGAACGAGTTCCAGGACGAGTTCTATCAGCGGCTGCAGTACGCCAATGACCGGTACACCACCACGTTTGACGAGGGCTGGGAAACGGATCGCGGCCGGGCCCTGCTGAAGTACGGCACTCCGACCAATGTGGAGCCGCACCTGTTCGATCGTGGATACCGCCCGTACGAAATCTGGCAGTACAACAACATCCCCGGCGAGGGACAGGCCATATTCATCTTCGCGGACCGCGATGGCTACGGGTTCTTCGAACTTCTGCACAGTACCGTGTCCGGCGAGCGGAAACTGGTCAACTGGCAGGATGAGATCCGCGACACGTAGGCTATCTTCCCGGCTCAACCAGACTCGTTGGTATGCCGGTAGATCACGTCTCAATTTCGAATCTCTCTGAACACGAAGGGGAGACCGTCACCCTCAAAGGGTGGCTGTACAACAAGCGCGGCGGGAAAGGCATTGCCTTCCTGATTCTCCGGGACGGCTCAGGGCTGGCCCAGTGCGTGGTCAATCAGGAAGAGGTCGATGAGGCCTCGTGGACGGCGGCCAGCGATGCCTCCCAGGAGAGTGCGCTCGCCATTCGCGGCTCCGTGCGGGCCGACGAACGTCAGGTGGGAGGCTACGAGGTCCAGGCCACCTCCGTAGAGCTGATCAGCAAGGCGGAAGACTACCCCATCACGCCCAAGGAGCACGGGGTCGAGTTCCTGATGAACCACCGCCACCTCTGGCTGCGAAGCCGGAAGCAGTGGGCGGTGATGCGCGTGCGCAACCAGATCATCTATTCGATGCACCAGTTCTTCCAGGAGCAGGGCTTCGTGCAGATGGATGCGCCGATCCTGACGGGTAATGCAGTCGAAGGCACCTCTACGCTGTTCGAGATCGACTACTTCGGCAGGCCGGCCTACCTCACGCAGTCGGGCCAGCTTCACGGCGAGGCCATGGCGATGGCCATGGGCAAGATCTACACCTTCGGCCCCACCTTCCGGGCGGAGAAATCCAAGACGCGTCGTCACCTGACGGAGTTCTGGATGATCGAGCCTGAGATGGCGTTCTACGATCTCGATGATAACATGTCGATGGCCGAGGGCCTGCTGTGCCGCCTGGTAACCGACGTGATGTCCAAGTGCGCCACGGAGCTGGAAATGCTGGAGCGTGACCTCGAGCCGCTGAAGCGCGTCGAGGGTCCCTTCCCGCGGGTTTCCTACGATGAGGCTGTCGACATCCTGCACTCTGACGAGACGCAGCGCATGATGGATCAGCGCATTGAATCGGCCAAGGAGGAGGACGCCCGCTTGGAAGCCGAACTGGCTGAGAACAAGAAAGCGTACGGCCAGGCCAAGAAGTGGCAGAAGCGGAAGTTCGACGCCAGGGAAATCGAGATCCACAAGCGCCGCAACGAGATCGAAGAGGATCTGCGCAACCTGCCCAAGTGGAAGGAGTCGGCACGGACCTTTGAGTGGGGGACAGATTTCGGCGGCTCAGACGAGACCGTGATCACGTGGCACTTTGATCGACCGATCATCGTGCACCGTTTCCCGCACCAGTTCAAGGCGTTCTACATGAAACGGGACCCCGAGGATGACCGTCTGGCTTTGGGCATGGACGTTCTGGCGCCGGAAGGCTACGGTGAGATTGTCGGTGGGGGAGAGCGCGCCACGGACCTGGCGTTCCTTGAGGCTCAGGTAGAGGCGCATGGGCTGCCCGCAGAGGTCTTTGACTGGTACTTCGATCTGCGCAAGTTTGGCAGTGTCCCGCACTCCGGGTTCGGCATCGGGCTGGAGCGTACCGTTGCCTGGATCTGTGGGCTGCACCATCTGCGCGAGGCGATTCCGTTTCCGCGGCTGCTCGACCGGATTCATCCGTAGGGAGGTGCTACTGCGGATAGTCGGGCCCGGACCTTGCATCACCACAGGCACAGCCTTCGATCAAGAAAAACTGCAGCCATGCGCCACACCACTGTGCTGAAATCGCTACTCCTGTCGACAATACTGTTCACCCTTATGGTCACTTCGGCCCACGCCCAATCGCTGCCAACAGTCACCGTCCAGGGTGAGGGCACGGTCTCCGTCGATCCGGATGAGGCCGTGGTCCGATTCGGGATAGTGACCCAGGACGAGGACCCGGAGCAGGCGCGCGCCCGCAACGCAAAAGCTTCCGCGGAGGCCATGAACAAGGTCAGAGCGCTCGGGGTCGAGGATTCAGACATGCGTCTGGAGACGCTGCGGCTGCAGCCAAAGCAGGAATACAACCGGAATACCCGCAACTACGTGCAGGTCGGTTTCGAGGCCGTCCGAGAGGTTCAGGTGACCGTGAAGGATCTCGAAGCCCTGCCGACCCTGGTTGCCGAGATCATTCAGGGCGGTGCGAACCGGCTCAATGGAGTCACCTATCAGCTTTCGGACCGCGAGTCGGTGAAGCAGGATGCCCTCCGGGAGGCAGCCCTGAACGCCCGGATAAAAGCCACGCTGCTGGCTGAGACGCTGGGCGCCAAGGTGGGCGCGGTCGAGTCCATTGCGGAGAACGGAATCAGCATCCCCCGGCGGACATTCCAACTGGAGACCATGGCCATGGCGCGGAGTGCCGATGCGGCAGCTCCCGAGCCGGAGGCCTATGCCTCAGGCCAGATCGAGGTCACCGCGCAGGTCACGGTGTCGTTCTTTCTACTGAACCAGTAAGGGGGTCAAAGCCTCGGGGCGGACGCCGGAGCCTCCTATCTCGTGCCGGAGCCGCTGTCAGACGCCGGAGCCTAGGGTCACGCGCCGGATGCCAGCCACGCCTCCGCAGCCTCACGGGTCTCCAGGACCTCCATCTGGCGCCCCTGCTTCTCCATGCGCACGGTAAACAGTCTGGCAAGTACCTGGTAGTCCTTCTTGTCCATCACCACGGCCAGGCGCCCTCGTTGTCCCTGGGCGGTCAGCGCATTGGACCGGGACATCATCGCGTCGATCTCCGCAATTTGTACGTCGAAGGATTCGACGCCCGAATAGTCCCACAGGGAATCGAAGGAGCGATCCCAGTCGTGGTGCCCGAACATCGCGTCCATGGCGCCAATGATGGCACTGCCTTCGCACACCCCGGTAAACGTGGCGATTCCCAGCTTCCGGGTTGGTCGAACGGAGACCTCGAACAGGGGCTTGCTCATGGGGAAACGGACTCTTCCAGCCAATCGATGATTCCTTCCATCACGCGCTCCCGATCTGCGTCGTGGAACGTCTCGTGATAGGCGCCCTCGAACAGGCTCAACTGCTTGTGGTTCGATGAAACCGATGTGTACAAATCCCGACTCCCGGATGGATCGGTGAGGCGATCCGCCGTGCCGTGAATGATGAGGAGGGGCAGGTCAAACTTGTGGGCATCCTTCCAGACGCGCTTCATCCCGCGAACGAATTCGGCACCGGTCCGGGCCGGAATGCGTCCGTGATAGTTGAGAGGGTCGGCCTCAGCCTCCGCAACCACGGCAGGATCTCTGGAAATGGCCGACCGGTCCATGGACACGGTCGGCAGCCGGGGTGCGATTGCCCCGATAACGGTGGCAATTCGCTGGAGGAAGGCGGCTTCCTGAGTCCGCAGGAGTGCGCTTGAGAGAATCAGGCCATGGATGGGCGGCGATTTGGGCGAAACCGAGGTCTCGGCCTGCGCACCAAGACAGTACAGAACGGAGACCAAGCCACCCATGCTGTGCCCGAACAGAATCAGCGGGAGGCCGGGACACCGGCGCTGGGTGATCGATACCACCCGTGCCAGATCGTCCACAAGCCCCGAGATCCGGTCCACGTAGGCGGGTCGGCCTGGCGATTTCCCGAATCCGCGATGGTCATACAGCACCACCGAGAACCCGGCACCGAGAATGCGCTCGGCGAGCGCGTGGTAGCGGCCCGAATGTTCTGCGTACCCATGGACAACCACGACCACGCCACGCGGCGTATCCGGGTTGTCCAGGTATTCGATGTAGAGATCAGATCCAGGGGGCTCCCCGGAATCGCTGTGCTCCGCCACGTGGTTTCAGGCGGCCGGCAGGGTCAACTCTTGCCCTTGAACTTGTTGTAGACGAAGAGCAGAACAACGGCGCCAACGGTGGCCCCGAGGAAGTTGCCCAGCAGGCTGGTGGTATAGATGCCGACGAAACGGCCCAGGAAACTGCCGACGAATGCGCCGCCAACTCCAAGCAGGGTGGTCAGGATGAACCCGCCGCCCTCGTCGCCTGGCATTAAGTATTTGGCTGCGGAGCCGGCCAGGAAGCCGACGACAACCGTCATGAAGATACCCATGGTATTCAGTGGGTGAAGGAAGTGTGACAAAGTAGTCAATGCTACGGGAGCCATCTATCTTGAGATGCACTCCTTTTCTGAATCAGACGAATCGCAATGAGCAAGACCCTGATGGTCTCAATCTCGGGCATCCGAGGCATTTTTGGGAGCGGACTCGATCCGCAGGTGTTGGTGAAATACAGTTCTGCCTTCGGCGCGTGGTGTGGCCAGGCGGAGCGTGCTGCTGAAACCATGCCCACGGTAGTCATAGGCCGAGACGCCCGCGTCACCGGTGCGCTCTGTAGCCAGATTGTGGCGGCCACGCTTCAGTCCGTGGGCTGCCGCGTCATCGACCTGGGTCTGGCCACCACACCGACGGTGGAGATGGCCGTCATCGGATTCGGGGCGCAAGGGGGGATCGTGCTCTCGGCCTCCCACAACCCGGCCGAGTGGAACGCGCTCAAGCTGCTGAACGGGAAAGGGGAGTTCCTGTCGCCGGAGGAGGGTAAAGCCGTTATTGCAATGGCGGAAGACGGGGTCGAAACCGCCGCCTGGACCGAGATCGGCTCATACGAAGAGCGCACGTACCTCGACGAACACATTCAGGCCATCATGGACCTGGAGTTCATCGATCGAGACCGTATCGCTCAGAGGGACTTCCGAGTCCTCGTCGATGGCATCAATTCAGTCGGAGGCGTGGCCATTCCGGCGATGCTGAGAGCCCTCGGGGTACGGGACGAGCAAATTATCCGGGTCAACTGCGAGCCTACCGGCCACTTTGCGCACGTGGCCGAGCCGTTGCCGGAGAATCTGGTTGATACCATCGCGGCAGTGAAGGACTCGGGCGCCGATCTCGGGATCGTGGTAGATCCGGATGCGGATCGGTTGGCGCTGATCCAGGATGGAGGCGTCTACCTCAGCGAGGAACTGACCCAGGTGGTC
>JABDJZ010000189.1 GCA_013003255.1 Rhodothermales bacterium | reverse complement strand
GCGCTACAGGGCCGCAGGCTCTTCGCCGCCCTCCCGCTTAAGGCGAAAGATCATCACGTCATCGTCAAAGTGCTGACGGCCTGACGCGGCGAGCAGGCTTTCGGCAAGGTCCTGCAGCGTGGGGGCCTCCCGGGCGATGGTCACGAGCAGTTCAGTGCCCGCCAGCGCGCCATCCTGGCTTCGCAGTTCGGTCAAACCGTCCGTGTAGAGCAGAATGGCCTCGCCCGGACCGAGGCTGAGGATCTCGTCGTGGAATACGGTGTCGCTCAGAAGCCCGACCGGGATCTCGCCGGTCTTTCGAAACCCGGTCCGCGTGCTCGACAGAAGTAGCGGTTCGCAGTGTCCCGCGTTGGCATATGTGACCAGGTGGTTCTGCCGGTCCCATCGCATGAGGACAATCGAAAAGTGCTTGCCCGAGAGCATCGGGTCTTCGGTCGCGAGCCGGTTAACCACGGAGAGCACCTCGGAGGGGGCGCCGCGGCCCTGATCCACACAGGTCAGGATGGCTGACCGGATGTACCCCTGGTAGGCGAAGGCGAATGAACCAGCTCGAATGCCTTTGCCTTCGACATCCGCAATGGCCACGTAGAACGAGCCGTCCGGGGCATCAAACCAGGTCATCAGATCCCCGCCACCCGGACTGAGCGGACGCCGGTAGTAGTCGGTCTGATATCCCTCGAACGTCGGCAGCCGGTCCGGCGTGAGCAGGTCGTCAAACTCGGAGCCGAGCTTCATGCGCGCGTGCGTGGCACGCAGGTGGTTGGCTACCGAATCGGCCGTGGCAGGAAGGGTCAGGACCAGGTCCACGCCGGACTCATAGGCCCGGCTGATCAACTCCTGGTCGGGCCGCGATATAAGCATCACGAAGCCGGTCTGCTTGGAAGAGTCCAGCGAGCGGACCGACTGGAAGAGCAGTTGCGCGTCCAGCACCGGAACGTGGGGACCCACCACTACCAGGTCAGGCTTCACCCGCCGAAGGTGGCGTATGGCCTCTTTGAGCTCCGCGGTATGAACCACCCTGTACTCGTCCCCAAGCGACGCCGCCAATTTCCCCGCGACATCCGGCCTGCGGGACAGGCTCAGGATGCGCGTGGCCGGCGCTTGGGGGCCACGAGCAGGCGTTTGACGAACGGGTTGGACGGATTCCAGCATCGGGGGGAGGCGTGGCCAGATGGGGACCACGGGTACACTTATGGTACGGGACCGGTTCTGGATTTTGCGGGTAACGAGGCTATTCTTGCGGCGATTGGGGGTGGAGTGGGCCCTTTCGTGTAGCACGTATGAACCCTTCTCCCCGAGACCATGCGCCTGCACTTCATCCCTTTCGTCCTGGCCGTGCTCATCCTTTCGGCCTGCGATACGGCCGTCACTGAGGTCAGCCCCGAGCCGGACCCGACCGAGGATCCCGCGATCACCGCCCGACTGGATCTGCCCACGGAGCCCTTCGACTACGCCTCGAACATGGTACCCGCGTTTGCCAGGCAGGACGCGGATGGGGAGGACAATACGCCGGCATCCAATCGGGTCACGGATTGGGGGGCTACACTCGGACGAGTACTCTTTTACGACACGGCGCTGTCTGCCAACCGGACCGTGTCCTGTGCGTCCTGCCACCAGCAGGAGCACGGTTTCGCCGATCCGGTTCCGTTGAGCATCGGCTTCGACGGAGACCAGACGGGGCGAAACGCCATGTCCGTTGCCAACATCCGGTTCTATAGGAATGGCAACATGTTTTGGGACGAGCGGGCGATGAGTGTCGAGGAGCAGGCCCTGCTGCCCATCCAGGATGCAGCGGAAATGGGATTGACCCTCGACGAACTCGTCACCCGAATCAACGCTGCGGACTACTATGACGATCTCTTTGAGCGTGCCTTCGGATCCAGCGAGGTCAGCACACAGCGCATCGCGAACGCTATCGCGCAGTTTGAACGATCCATGGTCACGTTCAACTCTAGGTTCGACCAGGCCCGAGCCGGTGCCCCTGCGCGTCCCGGTCAGGACCTGCCGGGCCTGACGGCCGAAGAGAACGAGGGGCTTCGCCTATTCTTTTCGGGGAGAACCCAATGCGCCAATTGCCACAGGGGCGTGCTGGCGGTGGGAGATCAGGCGCGCAACAACGGACTTGATCTGGACACCCGTGCCGACCAGGGGGCCGGGCAGGGCCGGTTCAAGACCGCCTCACTGCGCAACATTGAGCTGACGGGCCCCTACATGCACGACGGGCGCTTTGCGACCCTCCGTGAGGTAATCGAATTCTACAACACGGGTATCCAGGACCACCCGAACCTGGACAATCGCCTGCAGCAGAACGGACGCCCACGCCGGATGAATCTCTCGAATCAGGAGGTCGATGCGCTGGTGGCCTTTCTGGAGACCATGACTGATCCAACCCTGGCCACGGACGAGCGATTCAGCGATCCCTTCGTGCGGGACTAAGGTGTCGAGTCGCCCGTGCGTCGGTCGCGGGGTGCCCGGGGGCTCGGAGAGGCAGGCCACTCGACTCCCGAATGTGAATCGAAAGCCGTGGACAACACGGGTGTGACACTTGACTGGCACACCCGGGCCGTAGTATTCGACTACCATGGCCGAAGCACCCCTCGAATCCGTTTCCGTTGACCTGCAGGAGATCCTCTCCCAGGCGGGTCTCTCTCCCAAGATCCTGGTCGTTCCCTCGCCGCAGGCCGGCCGAAAAATCCTCGCCGCCTGGGCCAGAAAGGGACTGCCGTCCATCGGGATCCGCGCATACACGCCTTCGGCGCTGGCCGAGGCCGTCCTGGGAGAGGCATTCCCGGATCGATCCCTGAATCGCCTTTCGGACATGAACCAGGTGCTGGGGCTGGACAGCGTCCTGCGGTCATTTGAATTCCGGAAGTTGGAGGCGCTGGGCTGGTCCGGACGTCAATTGGCCCGCAGTATCCAGGAGATGCGTCTGGCAGGTCTGTCTCCGGCCGAGTACAAACAGGCTACGGGCAGTCGGCTGGGTCGAGAGGTGTCCCAGATATTCGATGCCTATGTCAAGTGGCTCTACGGCGAGGGGGGCATTGATGAGACCGAACGGTTTGTTCGGGCCGACATGGCGCTCGGACGAACCAACGCGCCGGCGGTGTTGGCCGTGATGGCCGAAACCCCGGTGTCCGAAGCGGCCCGGGAGTTCTTGGAGGCTCTCGCGGGCCGTGTAGGACAGGCCGTGGTGGTCTCCGATGGACGCGTTTTCGAGTCCGGGGCAGCCGGTCAGGTGCTGGCCGACTGGAAGCGCGCCGTTCCGCCGCCGTCACCGAAAGCAGAGGTAGACCTCGTCCGACTTTCGGTGGTCGAGGATGAAGCCCGATTTGCATTCGAGGAAGTTGCACGCCGTGGCCTACCACTCGACTCGGTCGAAATTGCCTATCCGCGGCATACGCCCTACCTGCCGATGGCCCTCGCTGAAGCTCGTCGTTTGGGAGTCCCAGCGACCAGTGCGGCGGGTGTGCCGCTCTCTGATTTGCCGGTCGGGCAGGGGGTTCGGCTGTTCCTCGAGTGGCTGGCCAGTGGGCAGGACTCTACCGAACTCACCCGGCTCCTGAGGAGCGGGTTTGTCAAGCTGCCGGACTCGGTTCAGCCCGGACGCGTTGTTGCGCTCCTGGTGGAGATGCATGTTGTGGGAGACCGAAAGGACTATCGGCGTGCCTTCAGACCGTTGCGCCAGGAGGCGCAGGACGAACTTGAGCAGGCCAGGGGAACCGACCGAGAACGCGGTGCCAATGCGCGCCTCAAGCGCCTTCGGGCCGCAGAACGAGCGGTGGACCGGCTGTTCGATTACGTGCCGGGGCCTGAGGATTCGCTCAGAACCTTCGCCACCCGTCTCCGACGGTTTGTCGAGGCCCTGATTCCTGAGCCGGAGGTGCCGGAATCTGCGGCAGGCAAGGGAAGGGCGGAACTGTTGTCCCGACTGGCGCAAATTGAGGAGGGGCCTGATTCCACGCATCCGTCGCTCCATCTTGTAGGGCGCTTCCGGGAGTGGATTCCCACCGTCATCGTGCACGCTCGCGTGGACGCACCCGGCTCGGTGCACATCGTCCCGCTGGAATCAGCCGGATTCACAGGGCGGCCGCATCTGTTCGTGTTGGGCCTCGATACCGGCAGCTTTCTCCCGTCGCCGGTGGAGGACGTATTCCTCCCGGATGATTTCTGCGAGGCCTACGAGAAGCTGTCCGGCCCTTTGACATCCGAAGCCAGGGTCGAGAGGCGGCGCCACGCGCTGCATCGTGCGTTGGACAGGGCAGGACAGACGGCTACAGTCGTAGTCGCAGAGGGAAGGATAGCTGACGATTCCGACTCGGGGCCGGCCTCCACCTTCATCGAACTGGAATCCCGCTACGGTTCTGCACGAAAGGTGCGGATGGCACCGGTTGCCGGTGCTTCCGGATTGGTCCTGCAGAATCGGCAGACCCCGATCGGGCTGCGTCTTCTGGGACGGCATTTCCCTTCCATGGAGCGGGGGCGCAGCGCCATGGAGGCCAGGGCGTCGGATGTCTTTACGCCATATGACGGTTTCGTCGGGGCGCGCGCGTCCGTAGACCGGGTCCTGGGCGCACCACTGTCGGCATCGAAGCTGCAGGTGCTGGCTACCTGTCCGTTCAAGTTCTTCCAGGCGCACGTCCTGGGCGTGCCCCGTCTCGAAGAACGGAAGCCCGGCCAGTGGATGACGCCCCTGGAGAATGGGAGTCTGGTCCACGCAGCCCTAAACGAGTTCAACGCGGCCGTGATGGCCGGATCGATGGACGCTAGAGACCGCGAGGGACTCGAGACCATCCTGGTAAACGCATTCAAGGCGTTTCGGAAAGGAAACGAGCCGCCGAGCGAGTTTGCCTGGCGGTCCAAGCTCAAGGAGTTGTCGCGTGTCGCGCAGGTGGTGACCTCGGTGGATCGAGAGGTCGTGGCGGCGGAACTCGGGTTTGGGACCGCACCCTGGCGGGTTGAGTCGGAGGCTGACCACACCGGCGACTTCCATCTCGATCTGGGTGAATCAGGCTTGCTAATCCGCGGTCGGATCGATGCCGTAGAGCGGACCGCTCAGGGATTGGTCATCACGGACTACAAGACGGGCAACTCTAAGGATTACGATGAGGCGGATCTGCTGGACAAGGGACGCCGACTCCAGTGGGTGCTGTATGCGTATGCCTACGAGCAGATTTCGGGCGAGACTGTCGAGGCCTCGGGGTATCTGTTCGTCTCCGGAGATACCGCTGGCCGGACTGCATACGGCCGGCCTCCGTCTCGCGCAGAGATTGGCGCGATGCTGAATGCGCAGTTCGGCCTGGCTCGCCGCGGTGCGTTCGGCGCTTCGGTCAATCCGGGTGGTGCCTGCAAGTGGTGCGAGTTCAAGCGGGTTTGCGGCGACCTCGGTCAACGGCGAGGGGAGATGACCAGAAAGCTGACAGGGCTGACGGGCGGAGAGGCCGGCGGTGACGGTCAGGCCGTCGGCGAGGCCACCGATCTGGTGGCGGGCTGGAGTTACGGAGAGAAGATCACCGGAAGGGGGAAGGCGTGAGTCAGATGGAATTGATAGTGTCGGACAGTCGGCCCCTCCCGCCGGACGAAGCTACCCGCGAGATCATTCGGGGAGTCGACGGGCTGAAGCATCCCGTTGGTGGGGATTCCAGCATCGTCCTGGACCGTAACCTGGTTGTTCGGGCCGGCGCGGGGTCTGGAAAGACCCGCTCTCTGGTGGACCGCATGGTGGCACTTGTTCGATCCGGCGTTCCCGCGCGGGAGATCGCGGCCATCACGTTCACCATCAAGGCGGCTGGGGAACTCCGGGTCCGGTTTGCTGAGGCCCTCCGGGACGCAGGCTCCGAGTTGGAGAAGTGCGCGGCAGGATCCTCGGGGGACGAGGCTGCGGCCTGGGAGACCGAGGCAAAGCGCGTCCGGAAGGCAGAGCACTACCTGGAGCACGTGTTCATCGGGACAGTCCACGCCTTTTGTGGCAGGTTGCTCAGGGAGCGGCCCTTTGAGGCAGGATTGTCGCCTGATTTTGAGCACATCGATCCGGGCGCCGTTATGGCGCATCGGCGCCGATTCTGGAACGGCTTCGTGGCACGTGCTGCCGCTCGCTGGATCGATCGGTTCGAGGAAGTGGATCTCGATCCGGGCGAACTGTTCGATTTCTTTTCTGACTGCGCCAACAACGAGGATGTCCCCCTGACGGGGCTCACGCTTCGGCCGCCCTTGCCCGACCTTCGGCCGGCTGTGGACGAGGTGCTGGCCCGGGTCGATGAGGTGATGGGCCTGACTGCGGTGACGCCGGGCGAGGATGACCTGCTGAAGGAAATCCGGTCCCTGCACCGGTTCCGCGAACGTGAGAAGCTCGACACGCCTGCTGCGCT
>JABDJZ010000355.1 GCA_013003255.1 Rhodothermales bacterium | reverse complement strand
CGGGAGACATCTGACTGACCCGTGCCTGCTGGTAGCCGCTCAACCAACCGGCCCATTACATCGAAAATCTCGACTGCCACCGGAAGCGCAGCCTCCAGCTGAATGTGTCCGGTGGTAGGATTCGGATAGAGACGCCACCTCTGCTCGAGGGGTCTCTCCTCTACCCAGGTCGGTGCCGCCACGTTCTCGAGCAGAACCAGTTCGTCGGGATCGCCGCTCCAATCGCTGGAGATTAGAGTCGTGATATCAAGATCTCCATCGAGGTCCCGGTCGGTCACAACCATGTTGCCAACCGGCACTTCCAGCTCATGGATAACCGCGCGGGATAGGTCGGCGTCCTGGTTCTCGTGAACGACGACTCCCTCCCAGCCCCCGATGACCACGTCCAGGTCTCCATCTCCGTCCATATCCGCGGCACGTACACCAATGGCGGCATCAACGGTGATGAGCGCAGCCCACTCCCTCTCAAAGTCTCCTCCCGGAGCCACCTTGAGCAGGTCATTCCAGGGGTCCGAATAGACCAGGTCGGGAATTCCGTCTGCATCAAGCTGAGCCACGTCCCAGTAGCCCAGATTGCTAGCTCTTTCCGGCTCGGCATAGGTCCCGGACCCTAGTCCTCTGAAGACTGCCGCCTCGTTCGATTGTCTTCCGGCGAGTATGTCTGCGATTCCGTCCAGGTTCAGGTCTGCCACCCTGCACTCCCATGGTCCACCGGAAAATCCGGTGGGGAGCGGATCGCCCCAGGCGCTAAACCGGCCGGAACCATCGTTGCGCCTGACTTGGAGGCTGGCACCCACCGCCGCCAGTATATCGGGGTACCCATCCGCGTCGGCGTCAAACACCACCGAACTCAAGCAATCGCCATCGCCCTCCAGGGACACGCCGCTGGTCAATAACTCGCCGGATACACCCATCAAGGTTGCCGGCGGCTGAACCACCAGAAGGTCCGCAACACCATCCCGATTAAGGTCGCTCGCTGTAAGGTCAATTGGCCAGTAGCCAGACGTCTGGAAGTTGCCTGACCCCAGGTCACGGATCTCGGGGTCCGTCGAGACCCCACCGGGGCCTCCGAGATAGAACCGCACGTCTGATGGCCAGCCACTTGCCACGCTCAAGTCTGGCCAGCCGTCCTGATTGACATCACTTCCGAGCAGCCCATTTGAGTGGATCTTGCCCCCGTTGTGCTCTGCGGTGGCCTCGTTCGGCTGTTTTAGATACCAACGTGTGAGTTCTTGTTGTTTTAGTTGGCCTCGCGATACCGCAGCGTTGACCGTGATCCAGTAGCCGTGGTCCAGCGCGGCCCCGGATGTCGACCGCACCGTATGTGGCACCTGGACCTGCACCCGTTCGCCGGCTACGTAGTCCCCCACGGGACTGAGCGTCAGACGACGGTCGTTTTCGGAGAACGCCGCTGTCCACTCCCGTGGCCCCGACACCTCTCCGTGCAAGAATACCATTCCATCAATCGACGATGGGTTCACTGGCTCCGAAAACAGGAAGCTGATGCCCTGCCCATCAGGCAGGATTCCGTAGCCCAGCGGGTCCGTGGACACGACCGTCAACTGCGCGGACGCGTCCAGTGAAAAGGCGAAGACAAGAAGCAGGAGAAGAGGTCGCATGGAGGGGTGTGGTTGGCTATCGCGAATCTGTCAGAATTCGACCCTCACCGTGTCATGACCTCATCTCATCTTGTCACATTTATGTCTAGTCCACCCGAAGCACGAACGGCCCCTTCTCCTCTGCCAGCCTCCGATACCGCGCCCTTGTCACCACGCGCGTACCATCGGGACTGATATTGAAGCCCGTGAAATCGAGCACCGCTCGAAGATCGCGGAGCACCTCCTCAACCTGCCCCGTTTCGACGTCCATCCTCCACGCCCGCTCCTCCGGGAATCCGGCCGTGAAATACAGGTACTGATCGCCGCCTGACCAGTAGAGTCGCGTAGGGCCACTGGCCGAGGCATTCGACTGCCAGAGGACCCGATTCTCCTGGCCATCAACGCCCATAATCCGCACGGTGTAGCCATTCTGCTCGTGCTGATGCGTTACGGCAAGGAGTTCCCCGCCCGGAGACGGCGCGAGGTTGATATTCCACAGCCTCACGCCGGCGCACCAAAGCAGAAGGTCTCTTCGATCCTCCAGACGCATGCGGCGAACACACGTCCCATCGCTTGGCGAGTCCCACTCGACGTGAAAGACCTCCTTACCATCCCGAGTCGGTTCCCACGCCGTGAACCCGGTATACGTTCTGACAGCACCCGTCTCCAGGGAAACCACGTGCGTCACGTCCTCACCGGACGGTATGTCCTCGCCATACAGGGCAGTCAGCAAGTGCTCGCCATCCGGCATCCAGCGGGCTCGACCGCGCAGCAGGTTGGCGTCGGTTGGCAGTCGAAACTCTCGCAAGTCCGAAGAGGGGTCGCCGACGTAGGCCAGATTGGCCTGCCTCGACAACCCCAGCAGTCGGCCATCGGATGACCATGATCCGACGCGCCACAGTGTGGCATCGTCCGACAGACCCGTGGACAAGCGCTGGACGTTTCCGTTGAACTCGCCGGTCTCGGGGTTCATGCCCACCATCACGATTTGATACCCGGCAGGCGACCCTTCGGTGTAGAGTAGTTGACCCTCTTCGGTCACAGAATGAACGTCCACTCGCCCTGGCAGCACCGCCAATATTTCCGGTGAGCCTGACGGTCCGTCCGGTCCGACTTCGTTGGACAGGACGCTGGTATCATCCATGAGTTGGGTGGACCAGACTACAGACCGGAGCCGCTTTCGGCATCCGACCAGGCGAGCCCCTGAGGGCAACGGGTACGCCGCGCCCGCATCGACCCTGTGAATGCGAATCCCTGGGTCAGCCCCTGAACGCTCAACCGCCACATTGCCATCATCGGTCAGGCAGCCCGTTGACAGAGAAACGCGTCGCCTCTCCTCCTCAACGACGACGCCCACAGCCCCGGTTTGAACATCCACCAGCGCAACCACCTGGGCGATGCGTCCAGAGGCGCCTTCCCTTCGATCCACTCCCGAGAGCAGAGCGAGGACCTTTGCTCCGTCCGCGCTCCAATCCCATACCTCGGCGGACGCCTCGTGGAGACCGGAGCCGAGATAGGCCGATACATCCAGAAGCGTCCGGTCAGAGGAATTCTCCAGTCGGTGAATCCTGACCTGTGCGACGCCATTGCGAAGCGTGTGACCGTAGGCCACGTGGGACTCATCGGGACTGAAACGCGCCCCATGCGAGTGTCCGGGCTGATTCGACTTGTGCCTGTCGTAGGGGATGAACTGTTGCTGCCCGGTAGCCACATCCTCCACAACGAGGCTTCCCTGATCCCAGTTGGTGCCAACGAACAGGCGTCCGGACGGTGACGGGTAGGCGTACTCGATGCCCCAGTCCTGCCACGACGGCGACAGTGAAAGTCGTTCCCGGCCCTCGCGCCCAACCTCCTCCTCGACCTCGGTCAAATCACCCAATCGCGCCCGCGCCGCCGAGGCAATCTCACCGACATCTCCGAAGACTGCCAACAGTTCGCGGTACACGGCAACGGCCTCGGGACGGCCCATCGATTCGAGGGCCATGCCTCGTCTGAGGGTCGCGCGCGCCCGCAACGTCCGACCAGCCGTTGAGTCGGCGCCGACCTGAGTGTAGAGTGCGATGGCTCCGGAAAAGTCAGCATCCACCCGCTCCAGTCGAAGCGCCTGCTGGAAAACCTCACCCGCGTCCTGGCC
>JABDJZ010000151.1 GCA_013003255.1 Rhodothermales bacterium | reverse complement strand
GCCGGAAGCAGTGGATATCGAGGACGAACCGGAGCACATCAAATCGTTGTACGGCCTCGATCAGGACGAGACCCGCATCTACGGCCGGCAGTGCCTGATGGCGCGGCGGCTGGTGGAACGCGGCGTGCGCTTCGTG
The DNA here is from genome assembly GCA_013003255.1 of Rhodothermales bacterium. Classification (GTDB taxonomy): domain Bacteria; phylum Bacteroidota; class Rhodothermia; order Rhodothermales; family UBA10348; genus JABDJZ01. The sequence continues at coordinate 2,860 of JABDJZ010000151.1, read as the reverse complement.
CAGCTCTACCACACGAACTGGGACCACCACGGCAACGCCAACAGCAACCTGGGCAAGCCGCTCGAGCGTATCTGCGCCGAGGTGGACCGTCCTTCGGCCGCGCTCGTCACCGACCTCAAGCGCCGCGGTCTGCTGGAGGACACGCTGGTGATCTGGGGCGGCGAGTTCGGGCGGACCGCCTATTCCCAGGGCAAACTCTCCAGCACCAACTACGGCCGGGACCATCACCCGCGGTGCTTCTCGCTATGGATGGCCGGCGGCGGCGTGGCTGCCGGGACGGTTTACGGTTCGACTGACGACTTCGGATACAACGTCGCCTCAAACCCCGTTCACGTGCACGACTTTCAGGCAACCCTCCTCCACCTGATGGGATTTGATCACGAGCGACTGACGTACCTCACGCAGGGTCGCCGGTTCAGACTCACGGACGTCCATGGGGAGGTTGTGCCGGGGCTTCTGGCCTGACCGCGGAGCGTGGCTTGTGCCCCGGAACCGCGTCGCGGCCGCAGTCCTTACACCCGCCTCAGTCGAATCGGATACGTCTGCTGGGCATTCCACTGGCAGACGTAGATGTTCTCATCGTCATCCACGCAGACGTCGTGGCAATGCTTGAATATCGGCTCCGCCTGGACCATCAATTGGAGGACTCCGTCGCGGTATTCGGGCGCCGTACCCCCGGGGTTTGAGACCACCCGGTTGTCGCCGTCCAGAATGGTGACGAAACCGGAGTCGGGCGTCTGGTTCAGGTATCGTAGACGGGACCAACAAACCCCGCTGTACAGCATCTCGCCACGAATCACGGGGCGACACACGAAGGCGCCCGGAAGGAAGAGCGTCTCCAGGTAATCGCCGTCCAGGCTGTACCGCTTGAAAGCGTTGTGACCTCGCGAGGTACACAGCAGCGTTGGCCGCCCCGCCCGCGAGTCAATCGCCAACCCGTGCACCGTCGAGAACTGGGCGTCTCCGTCCCCTCTCCCGCCGAACTTCCGAATGAACTCCCCCGATTCGGAGTACTGGAGAATCCACTGAGAACCGTAGCCGTCGGCCACGTAGATGTCCCCGTTCGGGCCGATCGCCGTCTCCGTAGGGTAGAAGTTGTCCTCCTCGCCGTACTCGCCGAGGGTGACGGGGCTTTCGAGGCGCATCACCTCCCGGCCATCCAGGGTGGTCTTGACCACCTGGGCATTGCCGTCGAACCCATTGTCGCAGATGAACAAGAACTCCTCTCCGCCGGCATCCCAGAGCGTCAGTCCATGCCCATAGGGAAACCCGGTGCCCCAGGAATCGAGCAGCTTCCCGCTCCGGTCATAGATGAGGATGTTATTACGGACCTCATCGGTGATCATAATCAGCCGCCCTGCCCGGTCCTGCACCATTTCGTGGCAGTTCTTTACGGGGTGGGCCATCGGGTCCAGGTCTCCCCATTCCAGATCCACCTCGTATCGAAAATCTCCATGGCCGATGATCTGGCCACTGGTCTTTCGGCGGGGGAAAATCACGGGTAGGGCCGCCAGTCCGGCCAGCGCGGTCGCGCCCTGACGATTGAATGATCTGCGTGTCATTGAACTCTGGGAGGTGAATCGTGTCGAGTATACTTGACCCGGGGGGTTGTCGCATCCGATTCTCCCAAATGCGGAGCGCGCTTCTCATCCCCCTGGCCCTCCTTCTGGGATGCCAATCGGACCCGGTGGACTTCAACACCGAGATCCGCCCGGTGCTGAACCAGCAGTGCGTGAGCTGCCATGGGGGGGTCCGTCGTCGAGCGGAACTCAGTCTGCAGTTCCGCGAAGACGCCCTGACCGGCGGCAAGTCGGGGGAAGCGGCCATCGTCCCGGGAGACCCGGACGGCAGTCCCCTGATTCAGTTGGTGTCCCACCCGGACGAAAGCGCGCGGATGCCCAAGGATGCGCCGGCGCTGTCCGACGAGGAGGTAGACCGCCTCCGGCGATGGATAGCGCAGGGGGCGCAGTGGGAGACTCACTGGTCGTACGTGCCGCCGGAGAAACCCGTTGTACCGGAAACCGGTGACTGGGCCGTCTCACCCCTGGACCATTTCATCAGAGCCCGCATGGATGGCGAAGGCCTCTCGCCCGCATCTGAGTCCAATTGCCACGTGCTTGGTCGAAGGGTCTCGCTGGACCTTGTCGGCCTGCCGGCGGACCCCGATCGCCTGGACGCACTGTGCGAAACCCCGCTCACGGACGACACTTTCGGTGCCTACGTGGACGAACTGCTCGGACACCCCGGTTTTGGCGAACGCTGGGCAACCATGTGGCTGGACCTAGCTCGCTATGCGGACACTAAGGGATATGAGAAAGACAGCAACCGCAGTATCTGGAAATATAGAGATTGGGTGATTAATGCATTTAATGATGACATGCCCTTCGATCAGTTTACTGTAGAGCAACTTGCTGGAGATTTGTTACCTAATCCAACAGAGGAGCAACTAATCGCAACGGCATATCATCGCAACTCAATAGCAAATGATGAAGGTGGTACGTATGACGAAGAGTTTCGAATGGCTTCAGTCATTGAGCGAGTAGGAAATACTTATGAAGTTTGGATGGGAACAACCTTTGCATGCGTGCAATGTCATAGTCATCCTTATGATCCTTTTAAGCATGAAGAGTTTTACCAATCCATGACTTATTTCAATAACACAGAAGATAGCGATTTATATAATGAACAACCCAAACTATACACTTATGAGCCAAAAGACGCGGCAAATGTCAATGAGATAATTCAATGGCTTGAATGTGATTTAGATTCAGAAACATCTCAGACTACGAATGCCTCTTTATACGCTCAAAAAGAAGCGGTGTTGGATGCACTAGGATACCGGGTAGAGGAGGCAGAAGAT
>JABDJZ010000146.1 GCA_013003255.1 Rhodothermales bacterium | reverse complement strand
CAACAGCGCATGGTTTGGCTTCAAGGCCTGGAGCGAGACGCCCCGGTCTGTCTGGATGCGTCTGGAGTACGAGGACGGCGACCACCGGTACATCCCGAAGCTCAGTCACGATGGCACCAACTGGAGCCCCGTCGATCCAGGCAGTTTTCGGGTCGACACCACGGGAGATCGGCGGGCGGCCGAATTCAGGCTGGATATTTCGCCCGACACCCTGTGGGTCTCGGGCCAGGAGCGGATGACTTCCCGGTGGTATACCGATTGGACCAACCTGCTTGGAGGACATCCGGATGTAGAGCTGTCAGAAATAGGGACCTCCACCTATGGGAAGCAGATCCGTCTGATGGACATCGGGTCGGCGGACGACGCCAACGAATTTGTGCTGATCATTTCCAGGCAGCACCCTCCAGAAGTCACAGGCGCACTGGCCGTGGTGGCCTTCCTCGAGCGACTCCTGCAGGAGGATGACCTTGCGCGCGCATTCCGTGCTCGCTACCGGACGCTGGCCGTTCCGCTCATGAACCCGGATGGGGTGGACGATGGGCACTGGCGGCACAACGCGGGCGGCGTAGACCTTAACCGGGATTGGCAGGCCTTCAAGCAGCCGGAGACCCGGACCGTCTCGCAGTACTTCGTGCAGACCGTAGGGGACGGCACCGTCCGATTCGCAGCAGACTTCCATTCGACGCAGCGGGACGTGTTCTACACCACGAGCCGGTCCCTGGAGACCAATACGCCCGGTCTGATCGATCAGTGGCTGGGCGACATCGCCGACGCGTTGCCGGACTACGAGGTGAGGGATGACCCGTCCGGGGTGGACTCGCCGGTTTCCAAGGCCTGGTTCTACAAGCAGTTTCGTGCTACGGCTCTGACCTATGAGGTTGGGGACGAGCAGGACCGGGAACGAATCCGGGCGGTATCGCGCGCCGGAGCAGAGTCGATGATGCGGCGTTTGCTAGCCGTACCCCGGTAACAGCACGCGGCGATCGATTGCGCATCTCCACCCTCCGGCCTCTGGCCGTCTTCAGTGTACTGCTCACCGCCTGCCAGGCGCCTTCGCCCCCTCCTGAGTGGGTAGAGGAGGGGCCGCACCGTTCCGTGGAACTGAGGGTGTCTGACGGCCGCCCTGGGTTCAGGCCCGTGGCCGGTACCGGAATCGACTTCGTGGGGGTGCTGAGTGACACGGCCTTCGTGGCCAATCGTCACCGGGTAAACGGAGCCGGCGTGGCCATCGGCGACGTGGATGGCGATGGGCGCCCCGATGTCTTCCTGGCCGGCCTCGAAGCGGACTCGCGCCTCTACAAGAACCTCGGTGCCTGGTGGTTCGAGGACATTAGCGAGGCGTCCGGGATTGACCTGTCTGGCGTCTACAACACGGGCGCTGCCTTCGTGGATACGGATGGCGATGCGGATCTGGATCTGATCCTGACCGTGCTGGATGGCCCGAGCCTCCTGATGGTCAATGACGGCACCGGATCGTTCTCGAGGGACCTCACGTGGCCGGGGTGGACGATGGGCCCCCGTGGCGGGACCACGATCACCGCGGCCGACGTCGACGGGGACACGGATCTGGACGTCTACGTGACCAACTACAAGCGGCGCACGGTCAAGGACCTCTATCACCCAAGCCAGATCACGTTCGAGGAGACGGTTGATCAGCAGGGGAACGACTTCCGGGTCAAGCCGCCCTACGACGCGCACTACCGCGTGGAAATCCAGGGCAACCGGGTGATGCGCTACGAATACGGCGAGCCTGATGCCCTGATGATCAACACCCCGGAAGGGTTCGTGGACGGTACTCGGGACGCCTTCCCGTTCGAGGACGCCATCCCCTCCGACTGGGGCTTGGCCGCGCAATTCCGGGACCTGGACGGGGACGGGGACGCGGATCTGTACGTCTGTAATGATTTCGAGAGCGCGGATCACGTCTGGATTAATGACGGCTCCGGGGTGTTTTCCCGGCTCCCGACACTCTCCATCCGCCACACCTCACAGTCTTCCATGGCGGTCGATGGTGCCGATGTGGACCGGGACGGTGACTTGGACCTGTTCGTAACCGAGATGCTGAGCCGCTCGCACGAGCGGCGGATGCGGCAGGTAGGCAACCCGCCCCCGATCATTCCGGGCGTGGGCGAGATTGCAGTGCGGCCCCAGGTCATGCACAATACCCTGCTCATGGCCCGCAGTACGCCGGGTCCGACCTGGCCAATCGAGTACGCGGAGACCGCGCACGCCTTCGATGTCCATGCGTCGGAGTGGTCCTGGACTGCTCTGTTCATGGACGTCGACCTTGATGGGTGGGAGGATCTCCTTATCTCCACCGGTCACCGGTACGACGCCATGGACATGGATGCCCAGAACTCCATGTCGGGTCGACGGTCGGGGGCCAACTGGACGGAGGAACTGCTTGAGTTTCCCCGGCTTGACCTGAAGAACGTGGCCTTTCGCAACGCAGGCGGCACCCACTTTGTCGAAATGGAAGACGGTTGGGGCATCGGTGGCATCGCCGACGTGACCCACGGGATGGCTTATGGAGACCTGGATGGAGACGGTGACCTGGACATCGTGGCCAACCGGCTGAACGCGCCGGCAGGCGTGTACCGCAATGATACCGACGCGCCTCGCATCGCGGTCCGCTTGAAGGGTCGGGGCCAGAATGCGTTTGGCATCGGAGCCCGACTGACGATGACCGACGAGACGGGCACGCAAGGCCGCGATATTCTGGCAGGTGGGCACTACCTGTCGGGTAGCGATCCCATGGCGGTGTTCGCGGCGCTGTCCGATTCCGCTCGGCTTCACGTGGCCTGGCCCAGCGGCCGTTCCACGATGCTGACAGTCAGCGCCAACCGGCTCTACGAGATCACCGAACCGGACTCCCCAGTCCCGTCGCGGACACCCAGCCCGCCGCCACCGCCGGTCTACGAAGCAAGGCCGATTCCCTTCACGCATCAGGACGCCTTCTTTGAGGACCGCAGCCGCCAGGCATTGCTCACGCGCCGTCTCAGCCAGGAGGGTCCCCATGCCGCGGTCGGGGATCTGAATGCCGATGGAATGCCCGATCTCGTAATCGGGACGGGTGGAGGTGGGCAGCCGGGCGTATTCATCAATGGATCGGGGGGGCTGGCTGCTGCCGATATTTCCGCGTACCGGGTCACCGGACAGGATTGGGCGGGTGTTGCTGTCACTGAGGGGCGCATTGTTGC
>JABDJZ010000145.1 GCA_013003255.1 Rhodothermales bacterium | reverse complement strand
GGTAATGGACGGCCCGCAGGCCCTGCATCTCAGACAGGCCGCGTATCGCCTCTTCGCGCAGCAGGCCATCCTTTCCCGGCTCTGGGACCTGGACCTGTGAAGCCGGTGACGGTCATAAAGATCGGCGGCGGTCTCGTGGGGTCGCTGACCCGATTCTGGGGGCCTGTCCGGGAAATCCTGGAGAGCCGCAACGTAATCCTCGTGCACGGGGGAGGCCCACAGGCCACGGCCATGGCCCGGCGGCTGGGGCACGAACCCGAGATTGTGCAGGGAAGGCGGGTCACCTCCGATCTCGACCGGGACATCGTCAGGTGGACCATGCGGGGCGAAATAAATCTGCAACTGTCCTGCGCCGCTCAGAAAGCCGGTATTCCGGCGGTCGGGCTGGCGGGTGCCGATGCCGGACTGCTTCGGGTGACCCGAAGACCCCCGTGGGTGATCCAGGGGCGATCCGTGGATTTCGGCTGGGTGGGCGATGTGGTCGAGGTCAATCCAAGGATTCTGACCACGCTTCTGGAGGCGGGCTACCTGCCGGTGGTCGCTCCGGTCGGCATTGATGAAGGGGGAGCCGACTACAACGTGAACGCGGACACGGTATCGGTGGCCATCGCCAAGGCTCTGGGGGCTGAAGAATTACTGTTCGTCACCGAGGCCGGTGGGCTGCGGTCCGGCCCTGGTCCTTTCGACAAGCGAATCCGGCAATGCAACCGCGAGATGTTCGAGAAGGGCACGGACGCCGGCTGGATTCAGGGAGGCATGCGGGTCAAGATTCAGCTGGCTCTGGAGGCCATCGAGGGGGGCGTGAACGACGTCTGGGTCGTAGGCGCCGGCGATCTCGTGGAACGTGCGAATGCCACCCACATTACGGCCTGATGGGCGCTTCGAATGCCATATCAGCCCGGGCCATCCTTAAACAGCTCGTAGCCATCGAGTCTCTGAGTGGTGAGGAAGAGGAGGCCGCTAACGCGCTTTCCGAGTTAGTGGCCACGAGCGGCTTGGAAGTCAACCGCATTGACAACAACGTCTGGTTTTCCATCGGCGAGGGCGAAGACGTCCTGTTGCTGAATTCCCACCTTGACGTAGTTCCTGCTTCGGAGCAGCATCCGTACCCACCGTTTGAGCCGACAGTCAAGGACGGTTGGCTGTATGGTCGCGGGGCGGTAGATGCCAAGGGCAGCGTCGCGGCAATGGTCGCGGCCATCTGCTCGTTAAGAGCAGAGGGCTGGGCCCCTGAGAACGGGCAGTTGGTGGGTGCCTTCACGGCCTGCGAGGAGAGTGGGTGGCCGTACAACGGACTGGAGGCCAGCCGCCCCCACCTGCCGGCACCCAGCGCCGCTATTGTGGGGGAGCCCACCGATCTGGAACCCTGCATCGCCCAGAAAGGGCTGCTCATTCTTCGGCTGGAGGCCCGCGGGAAGAGCGCCCACGCCGCCCGTCCGGATCTGGGTGACAACGCTGCAGTCAAAGCCGCGCGCGACATTCTTCGCCTTGACGAACACGGCCCGGACCGGGTGCACCCCGTACTCGGGAAAGTCACCGTAACGCCTACGGTGGTCCAGGCCGGCAAGGTCAGAAATGTCATTCCGGATCTGTGCACCGTATACGTGGATATCCGCTCCACGCCGGCATACTCCCACCAAGAACTGGTCGAGGAGATTCGTGCGCTGGTGGAGTCAGACGTCGCCATACACTCTGATCGACTGATTCCGGTGGACACGGCCCCCGACCAGCGCATTGTCCAGGCAGCCGTCGCGGCCTCGGGAGGCACGCCGTTCGGCAGTCCCACTGTTTCAGACTGGATCTTCCTGAGTGACGTACCCACGGTCAAAATGGGCCCCGGCTCCAGTAATCTGTCCCACACGCCGGACGAGCGCATTCACCTGGACGAACTCGACAAGGCGGTCCAGGTCTATCGCAACACGATCCTCCAGTACTTTGGCAGATAATGAGTAAGCAAGGACCCATCTGGAAGAAGGAAGGCGCATCTGCCGAAGGGTGGGTCACGCGATTCACCGTCGGTGACGACTA
>JABDJZ010000100.1 GCA_013003255.1 Rhodothermales bacterium | reverse complement strand
TCTACCTGGCGTTCATGGAGCCCGGTGACACGCTGCTGGGTCTGGATCTGGCGCACGGCGGTCACCTGACGCACGGGTCACCCGTCAACTTCTCCGGCATCCTGTACAATGCCGAGTACTACGGCGTGGAGAAGGAGGGACCGATGGCAGGGCGCATCGACATGGACCGGGTGCGGACCCGGGCGCTCCAGGTGCGGCCGAAGATGATCTCCATCGGAGCCAGTGCCTACTCCCGCGATTTCGACTACCACTCGTTCCGGGAGATCGCGGACGAGGTCGGGGCCTACCTCTGGATGGACATGGCGCATACGGCCGGACTGATCGCCGCCGGCGTGCTCTCGGATCCGATGCCCCACTGCCACGTGGTTTCGACCACGACGCACAAGACCCTGCGCGGGCCGCGAGCCGGCATGATCCTCATCGGCAAGGATTACGACAACCCGATGGGCAAGGTGGCGGCCAAGTCCGGACGCGTCAAGCAGATGTCCGAACTGCTGGATTCCGCCGTATTCCCCGGCTATCAGGGCGGTCCGCTCATGCACGTCATTGCCTCCAAGGCTGTGGCCTTTGGCGAAGCGCTGGAGCCGGAGTTCCACGACTACGCCCGGCAGGTAGTGGACAACGCCAAGGCCATGGCGGATGCCTTCATGGCCAAGGGATATGATCTGGTTTCCGGCGGTACGGACAATCACCTGATGCTGATTGACCTGCGAAACAAGGGCCTGACTGGCAAGCAGGCCGAGCAGGCGCTCGGACGCGCCGAGATCACGGTCAACAAGAATATGGTGCCCTTCGACACCCAGAGCCCGTTTGTGACAAGCGGCATCCGCATCGGGACGCCGGCCATGACCACACGCGGGTTTACCGAGGACGAGTTCCGCCTGGTGGTGGACCTCATGGACCGGGTTCTTTCCGATCCGGGCAACGAATCGCTCGGACACACCGTAAAGGGACAGGTGCGTGAGTTGTGTGATCGATTCCCGCTCTACGACTTTGCCGTGGCCTGACCGCGCATGAATACGTTGCGTCCGGTGACCGAACTTGGTCGTTGACTTCGTACCCTTTCAGTGAGTCCTCCCGATTGTTCGGGTTACCTGCCGCCTAATCCAGATGCCCCAGTCCGCCCTGACATCCAACGCCTACGCAGAGCTGCTCGATCTTGGTCAGCGGCTCTATGACCGGGCGCTGGTTCGGCGGGAACAGGAGTTGATCACGGACCCGCGGGGGCAACCCATCGGCTGGCTGCTCGACACGCGGATGCCCATGCTGGATGGGAATCTCTTCCGGGAGGTTGGATCCGTGCTGGCCCAGCGCCTTCGTGCGCGTGGCGTAGGGCAAGTTGTAGGCTTCGGCTTTGGCGCGTTTCCCCTGGTGACTTCGGTGCTCTCCGCAGCGGGTGACCCCGCTTTCGCGGGAGGATTCCTGCGTGAGCAGCGCAAGCCGCACGGGAGACGACGGATTGTCGAGGGACCGGTTGACCGATCCTATCCGGTGGTCCTGGTCGATGACATCCTCAATTCGGGTCGAACGGCCAGTCGCGCCGTGGCTCTTTTGCGAAATGAGGGATTCCGGGTGGAAGGGCTGATGACGCTGTTTAACTTCACGTGGAGCGGCGGTCGTGCCCGCATGGAGGCCCAGGGCCTCTGGGTTGATACGTTGCTTGACCTGAATCTCCGCGACAGCCAGCCTGGGAGCTCCGATTCCTACTGAGAATCGTAGTTCTCGGGTGCCCCGATGAACCGGTTTCTGACCCGAAACAAATCCAAGTCCGGCCCCCCGATCCCCGAGGGCATGGAAGGTGCGTTCCCTCTGCAGGGCGGCCTGGCCGAGATGGGTTTCCTCGACCATCTGGAGGAGCTGCGCTGGGCGTTGATCAAGGCGGGCATTGGTGTGCTGTTGTGTACCGTGGCCGCGTTTTTCTTCCGGCGCTGGATCATCGACGTGCTGTTGCTTGGTCCCAAGGACCCGGACTTCTTTATGTACCGGGTGTTCGGACTGGATGCGGTCGAGTTCATCCTTCAGAATCGAAACATCACCGGGCAGTTCTTCGCCGACATCGGAACGGTGTTCGCCGTCGGGATCATCATGGGATCACCGGTGGCCGTGTACCAGCTCTGGAAGTTCATCGAGCCCGGGCTCTACCCGAGTGAGAAGAAGGGACTCCGGTTCGCAGCCGTTTTCGCCACCTTCTTCTTTGTGCTGGGGATCAGTTTCGGCTATCTCATCATCACGCCGCTGGCGCTCCAGTTCTTTGCCCAGTACTCCATCAGCCCCGAGATCACAAACGAGTTCGACATCTCGCGCTATTTCTCGATGGTCACGTTCTGGGCCTTCGGGGCGGGCATCCTGTTCGAACTCCCGGTTGTGATCTACTTCCTGGCCAAGATGGGCATCGCCACGCCGGCGCTGCTGCGAAAGTCCCGCAAGTGGGCGCTGATCACTTGTCTGACGCTTGGGGCATTCTTTACCCCACCGGATCCATTGTCGCAGATCCTGGTGGCGATGCCGCTCCTGCTGCTCTACGAACTCTCGATCTTCATTGCTGCCGGCGTGGAGAAGAAGCGTGCGAAGGAGCTGGAGGAGGCGCTGGCGTAGCGCGAAAGGCGGACGGGTAATCCCGGGGCCGGCGTGAACGGACGATTGGGTGAATCCCGGGGCTGGAGCGAATGGGCGAGCGGGGAATCCCCCGCCACTCCGGCGCGTCTGAACCGGAGCAATCCCTTGGACGTGATGAAGCGCAAAACGCTCTACCTGATACTGCCGCTCGTGGGAGCGGCCCTCTTCTGGACCGGTTTCCAGTCCGCAAGGGACGATGACTTCTACGCCATGCGCAAGAACTTCGAGCTGTTCGGCGCGGTGTACGAACAGGTGGTTAGTGCCTACATGGTCCGGGTAGACCCGGAGCGCTTCATGCGGACCGGGATGGATGCCATGCTGGAGACACTGGACCCCTGGACCGACTTTCTGGACGAGGCCGACAACGCGGCCATGCAATTGCGGGGGCAGTCCGGCCTGGCCGAGGTTGACGTCAACCTCGGGACGCGCAACGGTCGGGTAACCGTTCTTGCGCCCGATGCCATGACCGGGGCGTATCTGCAGGGCCTGCGCACCGGCGATGTACTGGAGTCCGTGGCGGGGCAACCTGCAGAGGAAATGGCCCTCTCACAGGTTTTCCAGTTGCTGCGGGGTGAGCCTGGGACTACGGTGGAGGTAGTGATCTCCAGAACCGGGCAGGAGCAGCAGACCTTCGTGCTGAAGCGCGAGGCACCCAAGGTGGCTTTTGTCTCCCATGCCGGTGCGGCTGGAGAGATGCCGGTGGCCCTGGTCAAGCTGGACGCATTCGGTCCTGGAACCGCCCGGGAGATCGATAACGCCCTGGAGGATGTGGAGGAGTCGCTGGGTCAGGATCTGCAGGGTGTCATTCTGGACCTGCGCGGGAATCCGGGCGGATTGGTCAACGAGGCCATTTCGCTGGTTGGCCTGTTCGTGCCCAAGGGCAGTCCCGTGGTGTCGACCCGAGGGAAATCGCCCGAGGCCAATCGGCTGTATACCACCGACGATGATCCCGACTGGGGCGACGTGGACCTCGTGGTCCTGGTAGATCCCGGATCCGCCTCCGCCAGCGAGATTGTCTCCGGGGCTTTCCAGGATCTGGACCGCGCGGTAATCATCGGACAGCCCACATTCGGCAAGGGGTTGGTTCAGGTGGTGCGTGCCATGCCCTACAACACGGCGCTGAAGATGACGTACTCGCGCTACTTCACGCCGGCCGGCCGTGCCATCCGAAAGGATGGTCTCGACGGGAATGGGGATCCCATGCAGGACTTCCGGACCCCGAACGGACGGACGGTGCGCGAAGGCAACGGCATCGAGCCCGACGTGGCATTGCCGGCCCCCGAGCCGTCTGAGTTGGAGCAGGCGCTGCTGGGAGAGGCTGCCTACTTCCGATTTGCGGACGTGCTGGTCGCTGAGGACGGCGAACTCATCCGTGCGGCTTCTGCGCGATCCGGACGTATTGACTTGCCGGACAATACCTGGGCGCGCTTTCGTGCATGGTTGAACGCCGAGGCGTTTTCCTACCGGACCGAGCTGGGTCGGAGGATCGAAGACATAGAAGGCCTGGGTCGGGCGGATACGGAGGCGCCGCTGCGCGATCTCAATGCGATTGCTGAGGCGGATGTCCAGCGGGAGTTCGACGCGGCAAAGGACCGAATCCTGGAAGCCATCTCAGACGAACTGGCGTCTCGGATTCTTGAGCCCGACGTGCGCATGCAGATCCTCCTGGATTCGGATGAGACGCTTCGGGAGGCCGTCGCGGTGGTGACGGGAAGCCGATACGAGGAGGTGCTTGGGGCGCGCTGAGCCTGGGTCAGTCCACCAGCTCAGCCAACCGAAGCGCAGCTCCGAGGAGCACCGCTGCCCCTGCTGCACAGTCCTCGGGCGAGGAGTACTCCGCCGGATTGTGTGATACGCCGTCCCGGCTCCGGACGAAGATCATGCCGCTGGGATGCGCGGAAGCCATGATCTGGGCATCGTGGCCGGCACCACTAACGAGCCGCCGGTCTCCGAGGCCTAGCGCGGCCATTGAATCAGTAATCGCCGTGACTACCTCCGGGTCAAAGTCCACTGCCGGAGCCGAGGCCGTGTCCCGCACCTGAATCTCGATTCCATGCTCCCGGGCTATCCGTACCACGCGGCCTCGAATCTCCCGGCTTGAGGATTCCAGTGTCGGTTGGTGGGGATGCCGGAGATCAACCGTGAGCGTGGCCCGCCCCGGAATCACGTTGATCAGGTTGGGCTTGAGGGAGACCCGGCCGACCGTCCCGCGCAGACCGGAAATCTCCCCAGTGAGGGCTCTGACCTCGCGAATGATTTCAGCCGCCAGAAGTCCGCAGTCTTTCCGGTCCTGCATGGGCGTCGTGCCCGCGTGATTTGCCCGGCCGTCCAGCGAAACCTCCATCCAGTTCAGTCCCTGGACTCCGGTGACGGCTCCGACCGCCGCGCCCTGCCTCTCCAGTTCCGGGCCCTGCTCAATGTGAACCTCCAGGAAAGCGCGGATTGGGTGGTCGCCCAGACTGTCGGTCCCAGCCATCCGCAATCGGTCCAACTCACCGCCGATGGGTACGCCGTCCGTACCCGTGATGGAGCGGACTTCATCCAGGTCCAGGTCTCCGCGGAGATAAAGACTGCCCATCATGTCGGGCATGAAGCGAACCCCTTCCTCATTGACAAAGGAAACCAGTCCCACCGGATGACGGGTCTGTATCCCGCCCTCCTGCAATACCTCAAGCACTTCGAGCGCACTGAGGACGCCCAGCGAACCATCGTACCGCCCCGCGTTTCCTACGGTATCCGTGTGAGACCCCAACAGCACGACGCCCGTGCGACCGGATTCGCGTTCAATCCCGGGACGAATGGCGAAGAGGTTGCCGATGGCATCAACCTGAGGCTCGAGTCCGATGCCACGCAGCCGGCCGGCCACGTACTCGCGTCCCGCCAGATCCTCTTGAGTAAATGCAAGGCGCTGGACGCCCCCGTCAGGCCTGGCGCCGATGCGGGCCAGTTCCGCCAGTCCCCGGTTGAGCCTTTCGGAATCAATGTGCATGGACAAATTTAGGCACAACTCTGGGCGCAATCGTTCGTAGGGTACTCCGCATTCGCAGCCAACCCCATGTTCATCGTGAATCGACTCCTGATCCTGGTTTCTGCCGTATTGCTAGGTACGGGCTGTCAGCAACAGGTCAGCTCGCAGCAGGGACCGCCTCCGGCGCAGACCGAGAATCTGTTCGACGACATCGCCACTTCAAGGCAGACCGCCATCACGCGCGCCGTGGAGGCCGCGGCACCGGCCGTGGTGTCCATCAGCGTGGTCCAACGGGTTCGCTATCAGGATCCGTTTGCGGATCCCTTCTTCGACTTCTTCTTTGGCGGGCAACGCCAGCGCATCCGAGAGCGCCAGGTTCAGGGCGTCGGCTCCGGGTTCGTGATCTCGGCGGATGGGTACATCGTAACGAATGACCACGTGGCCGGGCAGGGCGACGTGATCACCGTGGCGTTTCCGAATGGACAGACGCTGCGGGCTGAGCTGGTGGGTTCAGATCCGGCCTCCGATCTGGCACTCCTCAAGGTCACGCCCGAAGACCCGCTTGAATTTCTCAGCCTGGAGGACATTTCCACGCCCATCGTCGGGGAGTGGTGCATTGCACTCGGCAACCCCTTTGGCCTGTTCGAAGCGTCCGATCCCACTGTGACCGTTGGCGTGGTCAGTGCCACCGGTCGTGACCTCGCGCCGCAGGAAGGGCGTCTCTACCGGGACATGATCCAGACTGACGCGGCCATCAATCGCGGCAATTCCGGTGGGCCGTTGATCAATGCACTGGGACAGGTGATCGGCGTGAACACCGCGATCATCAGCCAAACCGGTGGGTCTGTCGGGATCGGCTTCGCTGTGCCGGTGGGGCGGGTGTCGCGGGTGGTCGAGGAGCTCCGCGAGAAGGGGTTTGTGGATCGCTCCTACTACACCGGACTGACCGGGCGGAACGTGACCCCGCGCATCGCACGGGCCCTCGGGCTCAGCACCATCAACGGCGTGTTTGTCGAGGACGTGGCTCCGGGTTCACCCGCAGACCGGGCCGGCTTTCAACCCTACGATGTCATAACGGCGGTCCAGGATGAGCTGATCGCAAACCAGACGGACTTCGCGGCGCGCCTCTACGACTTCCGGCCCGGCGACCGGCTGCGCTTTACGGTTCAGCGAGACAGCCGGCCCGTGAGCCTGACCATGCGACTGGGAAGCAGCCAGTAGCGCACCGACGGGGTGCCGGACCCCGTGAAGCAAGGCTCCCGGGCGTTCAGGGTGCCCTCCCGTTCACCAGCCCCGAGGCCGCTCAGCGCTGCGCTCCCGTACACGGCCTGGATTCAGGTAACTGCGGCCCTCGCGTAACTCCTCACGGCCATCCGATGTCCTGAAGTGCACCGGGATGGTGGTCCGTTCCAGATCCGTGGTGATGCCGTACACCTCAAAATGAAGGTGGGGGCCCGTGGTGAACCCGGTGTTACCGGATATGCCCAGCACTTCGCCCTCGCGGACACGCTGCCCCGGCCGAACCCGAACGCCGCGATGCACCAGGTGGACGTAGTTGCCGATGGTCCCGTCCTCGTGCTCCACCTTGACGAAATTGGCTCGTGACTTCAGCGATTGGTCCGGACCGCCGTGCTCGTACCGATCCTCGACCTCGACCACGGTGCCACTCCGGGCAGCGCGGACGGGCGTACCCTCCGGCAGATTGAAGTCCAGGGCATTCTTTCCCTGATGCGTGGTGCGCCCATTGTAGCCCTGTCCCACCAGCCAGGACGCACCCGCATCAAACGGCAGGTCATAGGTGGCCCCGCTGTCGTGGGTGGCGTCCAGTGTCCCCATGATCCAGCGGGCGTCGAATCGATACCCCCACCGGGCGTACTCATCTTCAATACGCAGGCGGACCGGTTGAGCCCGGCGTTCGGCGGGCAGCGTAAACACCAGCGGAAGGTCCCGGTCGGCCGACAGGTTCTCCAGCTCCATCGAAAGTCGCATCGTGATGGCCCCGGGAAGGAGGTTTCTCACCCGAACCAGCACCTGGCCTGCGTCATCCCGAACGGCGTCCAGACAGAAGGCGTTGTCGAAGCACTCTTCCTGCGCCTGCACGCTGGCGGGCACGGCAGCCAGACAAAGGCCGGCTATCAGGAGCGCGGGTCCAAAGGATCCGTTTCGTATCCGGCGAGACGCAGACTCTCCTTCCATAGCAGCGCGGCGGCTTCGGCATCATTCGCCTCCCTAGACGAGCGAGCAGGCTTTTCGTTCATGAAGTAGCCGCCAGTCACGCCATCCACGTCCGGTGAGCTGGCCAGAAACACGTTGGTACGGGCTCCCTGCTCGGGTGTCTTGAAGAAGCGATTTCCAAGGCGCCAAATCAGGCTCAGGACTCCGTTTCCGGACCGGCCGAACTGGGTCGCTACGACGCCGGGGTGCAGCGCGTTGACCGTGATTCCGGACCCGTCGAGTCCCGCTGCCAGGTGGTTCGTAAACAGGACGTTGGCCAGCTTGGAGCGGCCGTACGCCTTCCAGCCATTGTACTTGCGGGTGGCCTGCAGGTCCTCGAAGTCCAGCTTGTTTCTACGGTGGGCCTGCGAGGAGACGTTGACGATGCGCGCCGGAGCGCTCTCCCAGAGGGTGTCCAGCAGCTCCAGGGTCAGGATGAAATACGCCATGTGGTTGACCGCGAAGGTCAACTCCAACCCGTCCGGCGTTTCAACGCGTTTCCTGCTGAACAGGCCGGCGTTGTTGACCAGGACGTCCACCTGCGGGTAGCTGTCCGCGATACGTGCGGCAAGGTCCTTCACTTCCGCCTGGATCGAGAGATCGGCCAGGAGGAGGTCCACCGAGGAACTGCCTGAAGCCTGGCAGACCTCAACCAGGGCCTGTCTCCCGCGCTCTCTGTTTCTGCAGACCATGACGACGCGCGCACCCATGCGCGCCATTTCGATGGCGGTGACCTTTCCGATGCCGGAATTTGCACCCGTAACTACACAGGTGCTCCCCTCAATCTGGTTCATGCAAATGTGGACCAGGCCCGGTGAAAAGCGCGAACGTTGGCCGCGACGTCTCCGGAACCGCCAAACACGGCACTTCCGGCCACGATGACATCTGCCCCGGCTTCGATCACCTCAGCCACATTGGAAGGCTTTACGCCGCCGTCCACTTCAAGGAAGGCCCGGGAGCCGATGTCATCCAGCATGCCCCGAAGGCGCCGGATCTTGGAGGTGGACTGCGGGATGTAGCTCTGTCCACCGAACCCCGGGTTCACACTCATCACCAGCACGAGATCGACATCGCAAAGGATCTCCTCGACCTGACTCAGGGGAGTAGCCGGGTTGAGGGTGACTCCTGCGCGCATGCCGGCCTGCTTGATGGCCTGGATGGTGCGGTGGAGGTGGGTGGTGGCCTCGGCGTGGACCGTCAGGATGTCACTGCCCGCGTCCGCAAACGCGGTGACGTAGCGCTCCGGTTTCTCAATCATGAGGTGCACGTCAAGGACGGCACCGGTCTCCGTGGCCAGGGGACGGAGGGCCTTCACGATCAGCGGACCGATGGTAATGTTTGGCACGAAGTGCCCGTCCATCACGTCCACGTGCAGCCATTCCGCGCCGGCATCGATGGCCTCGCGGCAGTGCGGCTCAAGCCGACCGAAATCCGCAGAGAGAATCGATGGAGCGAGGACGGGCATTAGAATGCGTTCAGCACGGCCAGGACGATGGCGATCACCATCGCATTGACGATCGAGATTGGAAGCAGGTACTTCCACCCGAGGGTCATCAACTGCTGGTACTTGAAGCGCGGGAGGGTCCAGCGGACCCAGATGAAGACAAAGGCAAAGAAGCCCGCCTTGACCACGAGCGTCAGGATCTGCAGGACAGTCAGGAGAATGGAGTCTGCCAGTCCAGGGAACGCGCTGATGATGAGCGGCTCGAACGGCAGGAGGTACCCGCCAAAGAACAGCGTGACAATGAAGAACGACGCCACGAAGAAGTTGACGTACTCGGCCAGGAAGAACATCCCGAACTTCATGCCGGAGTATTCGGTGTGGTACCCGCCGACCAGTTCCTGCTCGGCTTCGGGGAGATCAAACGGCGTCCGGTTGGTCTCGGCGAAGGCCGTCACGATGAACAGCACTGCGCCGATCGGATTGCGGAAGATGTTCCAGCCGAAGAAGCCCCAGCCAACTTGCTGTGCTTCCACCATCTCAACCAGGTTGAGGGAGCCGGTGAGCAGTACCACAGACAGCACCGCCATTCCCATCGACAACTCGTAGGAGATCATCTGGGCAGACGAACGCAGTCCGCCGAGCAGCGAGTACTTGGAGTTGGAACTCCAGCCGGCCAATGTGACGCCGTAGACGGAGATGGAGGTAAGCGCCAGCAACACGAGCGCTGAGACCTCCATGTCGGCGATGACCACACCGCGGGCGAACGGGATCAGGCCGCCCGCACCCATCGCGATGATCACCATCAGGGTTGGCGCCAGCGAGTGGATAAATGGATTGGCCGTGAGCGGAACGATGTTCTCCTTCAGAACCAGCTTCAGCACGTCGGCAAAGGGCTGAAGGAATCCAAACGGCCCCACCCGGTTCGGGCCGGGTCGTGCCTGGATGTATCCGGAAACCTTACGCTCCGCGTACACCAGCACGGAGGCGGATACGAGGAGGAAGTTGATGATCAGGAAGGCGACAGCCGCCGTCCAGTACCAGGCTAGTTCCATGGGTTCTGCGTCGTAGCCCCAGGCAAATTGTTAGTGTTATACCGCTGCGCCAACGTCTTCAAGCCGGACACCCTGGTCTCCCATGGCATCATACGTTGCGCCGGAAAATGCGCTGACCGACTCAGCGATCTCGCGCATGATGTACTTCGGTCCGCGATAGTCCATTCCCTGCCCCAGCCGCTTCGCGACAGCCGGCAGTGACACCCATCCGGGCTGGCAGTCCACAAGGTTGGACTCGTTGTGCCAGCGGTCGAACGGGGTACCGTGCAGGTCAGCCCGGCTCTTGCCCACCTCCATCATCAGGGTGCGATTCATGCCCTTGATGGACTTGGCGGGCCGCACGCGCTGGGCGTGGCCTTTCTGGTTGACGAACGTACCGACGGTTTCGACGACGGTGGCCGCGGGAAGGCTCACGGTAGCGGCCGGCAGCGTTTCGTTCGTGGTATTGTATGCGTGCAGGATGACCTTGACACCGGCCAACTGCTCGGCCGTCAGAATGCCTGCTGCTACCGGATCGTCCTCCAGGACATACAGCACGTCAACCTCACCGTTCTCGATGCGCGTCGCCAGTGCTCCCGTTTCGGGGGACATGCCCAGGCGTTCGCAACCATCGCGATTCGGCGTCCGGTCATCCGTCATCAGCCAGTCATCGCCCCGGCCATTCTCCACGTGCGGGATGAACGTCGGCGTCGATGAACCCAGCGCATCGGCCAGGCGGGTCAGCAGGTAGTTGTCCTCCACCGTGGCGTAGGCAGACCCCAGGAAGGCCACACGGCCCTTGCCGGCCTCCTTCATCAGTGAGGCCGCTGCGTCGTACGCAGCCTCCCAGGAGGAGGCGACGCCGCCCACCGCAGGACCCTGAAGGCGGTCCTCGTTGAAGCGTTTGTAGTCCAGACGCTCAGCGTCGGGCAGCCAGTATTCGTTGACCTCGGGGTTGTCCCGCGGGGTCACCTTCATGATCTGGTTGTCCTTGACCCAGTAGTAGCAGTTGTTGCCGTTGGCACCGCCCGTCGTGATGGAAGGCGTCTTGGACATCTCCCAGATACGCGCCTTGAAGCGTGAATCCCGGGACGTGAGCGCGCCCACCGGGCAGATGTCGATGACGTTCATCGAGTAGGGATCATCAAACGTGATCCCCGGGGGCGTCATCGGATAGTTGCGAACGCCACGCTCAATGATGGTGAGCTGGTGGCTCTTGGAGATTTCGTTGGTGAAACGGACACAACGCGTGCAGTTGATGCAGCGCTCGCCGTCCAGCATGACCTCCGGTCCGAGTGGAATCTGCTTGGGCTTGTTGACCTTCTCGAACTCGAAGCGCGAGCCCTCGGGCCCATACTTGTAGGCCTGAATCTGAAGCGGGCAGTGACCGGCCTGGTCACAGATGGGGCAGTCCAGCGGGTGGTTGATGAGCAGCATCTCCAGCGTGTCCTTCTGGGCACGCTCCACCGTTTCGCTGGAACGGTGAGACTTCACCACCATCCCATCGGTGATCTCCATGGTGCAGGAAGTCTGCAGCTTGGGGAAGTAGCGGATGATCGGGTTGCCGTCATCATCGAGGCGCGGCTTCCGCGTTTCGCGGTCCATCTCCGGCGTTCCGACCTCGACCAGGCACTGGCGGCAGTTGGCCGGCGCAGACATGGCGGGGTGGTAGCAGAAGTGAGGGACTTCGATCCCGTTCTCCAGGCAGAACTGGAGCAGCCGGGGACGTCCCTCGAACTCAAAAGTCTGGCCGTCTATCGTAACGGTTGCCATGTGCTCGTACTCTCGTTCAGGCGCGGACGCGCTCAATCAGCGCTCCGGTGGCCGTCAGGGTGTAAACAGATTCGTTCAGGACCCGGGTCTCGGCTTCGTCGTGGCCTTCCATGGCCTCCTCGCCCGCGTGATGGTCATCAGTGTCTCCCTCGGCGTGGTGCTCGTCACCGTCCATGTCGCCCATGGCGTGGTGGGATTCGCCGTCCTCATCGTGATGGCCTTCCTCACCGTCCTCGTGGGCCATCATCGGTGATCCTTCGGCGTGGTGATCAACCGAGCCCTCAGCCAGAACGCCGGAGATGATGGCGCGCCGACCGGCAGCGTCCTTGGGGAACGTGTAGACATAAGCCCCGGCGTCGTCGCGAGGGACGTCAATGCGGACGAGTGGACCGTCGACAATCTGGAAGGACAGCCAGCAGCCCATGCCCTGACAGACCTCCGTGATCTGTCCCTCAATCTTGACAGGCTTACCAAGGAGCTCTGCTCCGTCCGCCACGACGGCCTGGACCGGCACGGCATCAAGCGGCGAGAATTCTTCTCCGAAGGCATCGTAGTGGGCAGCCACATCGACAGACTCGGAGTGGTCACCGACGCACGCGGCGGCCAGAAATAGGAGGGGTAGAATCAGGAGGCGTTTCATGCGGTGGCTTCAGTCAATTCGACTCCGGAGGGTACGAGGGATGCCTTGCACTTGGCCTCGAACTCGTCCCGGAACCGGTCAATGGTGTAGCGGACGGGCCAAGCCGCCGCATCAGCGAGGGCACAGACGGTCCGGCCCTCCATTTCAGAGCAGAGGTCAATCAGAAGGTCGAGGTCCCGCAGGTTGCCTTCGCCCTCATCAATCCGGGTGACGATGTTCTCGAGCCAGCCCGTGCCCTCACGACACGGCGTGCACTGGCCGCAGCTTTCGTGATGGTAGAAATGGGTGATCCGGCGGAGGAACGACACCATGTCGGTGTCCTCATCCATCACCAGCATGCCGCTGGTCCCCATCATCGATCCGGCCTCGCGCAGGGAGTCGGCATCCATCGTGACGCCGTCGATCATGTCGGCGCGTAGAACGGGGGTGGAACTGCCGCCGGGGACAAGGGCCTTGAGCTTCTTGCCGCCCCGGATGCCTCCGGCTACCTCATAGATGAGGTCAGAGATCAACATGCCGGTGGGGTACTCGTAGACGCCGGGGCGATTCACGTGCCCGGAAATGCCGTACAGGACGGGGCCCGCATGCGTGGGCGCGCCGATGCCGGCGAACCACTCTCCGCCACGGTTGATGATCTCAGGGACGGCCGCCAGGGTCTCCACGTTGTTGATCGTGGTCGGATAGCCCCAGATGCCCTTCTGGGCCGGGAAAGGAGGTTTGACACGCGGATAGGCACGCTTGCCTTCCAGGGAGTTCATCAGGCTGGACTCTTCACCACAGATGTAGGCACCGGCCCCCTTGTGGATGTAGAGCTCGGTTGAAAAGCCCGAGCCCATGATGTCCTTACCGATGTAGCCCTTGGCGTAGGCCTTCTTCAGCTCGCCCTCCATGTGCGTGATCCAGTCGGCGTATTCGCCGCGGATGTACAGGTAGGACCCTGCCAGGCTCATGGCGTAAGAGGCAATGAGCATGCCTTCGAACACCGCGTGCGGGTTGTACTCGAGCAGCTGGCGATCCTTGAAGGTGCCCGGCTCGGACTCGTCGCCGTTGCAGCAGAGGTAGCGGGGAATGTCCGGGTTGATCGGGGGCATGAAGCTCCACTTCAACCCTGTGGGGAAACCGGCACCGCCACGGCCCTTGAGTCCGGACTTCTTGACCTCGTTGGTGACCGCCGTGGGGTCCCACTTGTCATTGGTAAGGATCTCACGGAGCGCCTTGTATCCGCCGTTGGCTTCGTAGACCTCCAACAGGTGAAGGTCCTTCACCTTGGGAAGCAGCACGCGCTCGTAGTTGCGCCAGTCTCCGGCCTTTCCAGTCTTGGGTTCCATAGTCAAAGTCGGACGCGTCCGATGGATTTCGCTGGTTTCTCGGCCTCTGCGGCCAGTTCCATGTCCACAATTCGTG
>JABDJZ010000345.1 GCA_013003255.1 Rhodothermales bacterium | reverse complement strand
AATGCAGTACGCCTGATCGGAGCCACGACCGACCCGCCCCCGGAGCTGGTGGAGCTGGCTCAGTCCGAACCGTTCCGCGTGCTCAATCAGCATGACGGAGGCATTGCCCACGTCTACGCCCACCTCGATCACTGTCGTGGACACCAGTACGTCCGTCTCGTGCGCCTTGAACCGCTCCATGATCTCATCCTTTTCGGCGCCGGACATCCGGCCGTGCACAAGGTCCACGCGAAAGCCGGAGAAGACGTTCTGCAACTGAGCGAAGCCCGATTCGGCGTCCTTGAGGTCCAGCTTTTCGGACTCGTCCACCAGCGGATACACCACATAGCACTGCCGGCCTGCAGCCAGTTCCTCCCGGATCTGCTGGTACACGGCATCGCGCTGCTTCTCGTTGCGCAGTAGGGTCCGGACCGGCTTTCTGCCGGCCGGCTTCTCTC
This sequence comes from Rhodothermales bacterium, assembly GCA_013003255.1. Lineage (GTDB taxonomy): Bacteria > Bacteroidota > Rhodothermia > Rhodothermales > UBA10348 > JABDJZ01. The sequence goes on along the minus strand of JABDJZ010000345.1, from coordinate 12,699 downwards.
GAATCACCGTCACGTCGAGGTCTCCGTAGACCGTCATCGCGAGTGAGCGCGGAATCGGGGTGGCCGTCATAAGCAGGGTGTGCACCGCATCACCCTTTCCAAGCAGTTTGGCGCGCTGCATCACGCCGAACCGGTGCTGCTCATCCACCACCACCAGTCCCAATCGCGCCAGTTTTACGGGGTCCTCAATGAGCGCGTGGGTCCCAACGGCTACGGCCACCTGCCCATTGGCGAGCTCGGCCAGGATCTCCTTTCGGTACGTCTTGCGTTGGGCGCCAACCAGCAGCCGAACCTGCTGGCCCAGCGGTTCCAGGAAAGAAATCAGGTTGCGGTAGTGCTGCTCGGCCAGAATCTCAGTGGGGGCCATGAATACCGACTGATATCCGTGATCCAGCGCGTGGAGCATCGCGGCCACGGCCACCACCGTCTTCCCGCTACCCACGTCGCCCTGAAGCAGCCGGTTCATCGGCCGACCGCTTTGGGTGTCCTCCACGATGTCGCCGATGGCGGCGCGCTGATCGCCCGTCAGGGTGAATGGAAGCACCTCCTGCTCAAACCGGGCACTCATGCCTGCCCGTGGGCCAAACACGATTCCCTTGCGCTGTACCCTCACCCGGCGCAGGCGGGCCAGCATGAGCTGAATGAAGAAGAGCTCCTCGAAAATCAGGCTGCGGCGGGCTTCCTGCAGTTCCGCCTGGTTCTTCGGGAAATGGATGGCGCGGAGGGCAACGCGGCCCTCCATCAGGTTGTATTGGCTTCGAAGGGACTCAGGGAAGGGATCCCGCAGGCGAAGGCCGTGGTCCCGGAAGAGCCCCCAGATGATCTTTCGAAATGCCCTGCTGTTGAGGCCAATTCGCTCGAAGGGTGCCGAGCCGGGATAGAGCGCGATGATCCTCCCGGTGTCCAGGGAGGGACCATCCTCGTCCAGCCGGTCGAAGTCTGGATGGGTGAAGTTCCAGGAACCCCGGAAGGCCTGCGGCTTGCCGTGCAGCGCAACGCGGTCTCCTTTCTTGAAGAGCTTGCCGATCCAGGCGGCGCCGCGAAACCACACGCACTTGATGCGTCCGGACCCGTCCCCGACCACCATTTCAAAGCGGCGTTGACGGCCCTTGCCGGGCGGGCTCCCGGTGACCAGCACCTCGGCGACAATGGACACCGTGCCCTGAGCCCGGGGCACATCGGCAATTCGGGTTACCGTTGACCGATCCAGGTACCGGCGCGGATAGTACTGCAACAGGTCCCGCACCGAGCGAACACCCGACTCCGCCAGGACGTCGGCGCGCTTCGGCCCGACCCCTTTGACGTACTGCAGCGATTCCGCGAGGAAATCGTCACCGATGGTCTCGGCCGGGCTCACGATCCAGCGCGGTAGATGCGCACCTCCGGGGCCGGCTGGGAAACGGCCACGGCGATGACAAGCGTTCCATCGGGCTCACGGCGCACGGCCAGGTCCGCGGGAAAGAACTCCTGACCAAACGAAGGGTCTGGCTCAACCAGGGACCGCACCAGACGCAGGTCGGCGTCGAACTGATCAATCCGGAGCCAGCCGGGGCGGATGTTCAGTGCGAAGTAGTCGTCGCCCACAAAGACCCCTGACGGAGTGAGGAGCGGCGGCTGGCCGGTCTCGCCAAGCAGGAAGCCTCGGCTTCGGGGGAGCATGGGCGAATCGAATCCGAAGAGGCTTAGCGAGTCGATGACACCGCCAGTGAACCGGTAGATCTGGGGTCGATATCCTGACAGGCTGATGGGCTCGCCGGAACGCAGGACCAAGGCGCCCGCCCATCGCCAGTAGGGATCCGGGAGATCTGTCCGGGACTGCTCATTTCCATCCAGATCATACCGGATGAGTCGGCTTTCAAAGTCCTCACCGGCCAGCTTTACCCAAACCGACCCGGAATCCATGGCGGCGTACTGCAACGCTCGCGGCGGAACGTCCTGGGGAGTCTGAAGCGTCCAGCCGCCGCGCACTTCTGCCAGGAGGCTCGCGGCCGGAGAGAACACCACCGGGTTCGCACCCCGGAATCCGGCCAGGTAGGGATACTGCAGGGAATCAGTCGAGATGACCCCGGACTCCCCGTCCGCGGTCAGGTATTGGACTTCATGCCGCCCGGTGTCACTGAACCAGAGCGTCCCGTCGGGCGCATACGCAACTGTTCTGGGGTACTCCATCTCGGACCACTCGGGCTGCTCGGCCACTATCAGGGTGTCGACCGGCAGGGTTGCCGAGTACGCCCGCGACGTCGAATCCTGAGGAAAGAGAACCCGCGATTCGATGCGGTTGCAAGAATACGGGAAGCAGCCCGCCACGGTGAGTGCGAGCAGGACCGGCAGAAAGCGGAGCGCGGGGGAGGAAAGTGGCATGTTGCGCCGAACGCCCGGCGGGATGGGGTGTTCTAGATCGGCCCATGTCGGAATCGCTTGTCAACGTCATTCTCCCCCTCCCGCTGGACCGCGCGTATACCTACCGCGTGCCGCCGGAATTGGATGTGCAGGTCGGGAGCCGGGTCAGCGTGCCTTTCTCGGGGCGCATTCTTGGTGGCGTTGTCGTCGAGGAGGGTGTGCCGCGCCCGGAGAGCGGGAAGCTTGCGGATGTGCGGAAGGTTCTGGACGAGGGCGCTCCCGCGCTGACTGGCGAACTGCTCGATCTGTCACGGTGGGTCTCGGAGTACTACGCCTGTTCGTGGGGGGAGGCTGCACGTGCCGCCCTGCCACCTGAAGGCAGCACCCGAACCCAGTTATTCGCGACACTGGTGGATGACGCCGACGCTTCGGGCCTTCGGGGCATCCGTCAACAGGCCGTGATTGCGTATCTGACCACACACGGCAGCACGCCGGTAGCCGACGTCGTTTCGGCCACAGGCGCCGGCCACGCAACGGTCCGTGGGCTCGAGGAGAAGGGCTTCCTGCGCGTGACCGAAGAGGAATCGCTCCCCGACGAGGTTTCGGCCGGGTCCGGAACCATCGGCGTCGACCGGTTCCACCCGACCCAGCGATCCGCCGCGGAGGCACTCGCCGCGGCGCTCGCGGATAAGAAGTACCGCTCCTTCCTGCTGCATGGCGTAACGGGGTCCGGCAAGACCGAGGTGTACATCGACGCCCTCCAGCGCACCATTGACCAGGGCCGGTCAGGCGTCGTGCTGGTGCCGGAAATCGCACTCACTCCGCAGACCGTACGACGCTTTCGACGCCACTTTGGGGCCGCCGTCGCGGTGCTGCATTCACGGCTCAGCGCAGGGGCCCGGTTCGACACGTGGCGACGCATCCGGCGCGGAGACTATCGCGTGGTCATCGGACCGCGCTCTGCGGTCTTCGCGCCCGTCAAGGACCTCGGCCTGATCGTGGTGGATGAGGAGCACGAATCCTCGTACAAGCAGTTTGAGCCGGCACCCCGATACAATGCTCGGGACGTGGCCGTGGTGCGCGCGTCCATGAACGATGCGGTGTGCGTGCTGGGTTCGGCCACACCCTCGCTGGAGAGTTTCCAGAACGCCAAGGCCGGCAAGTACACGCTCCTCTCGATGCCGGACCGCGTGCCCCTGCAGGGCGGCGGTTCAGCCAAATTGCCGCGTGTCCAGATCATCGATCTGCTGGCTGCTCGCTCCCCGGACAGGCCGGACTCGGTGCTATCGGTGCCTCTGCAAAACGCCATCACCCGGCGCCTGGAAAAGGGGGAGCAGATCATTCTCCTGCAAAACCGTCGCGGCTTCTCGCCGGTGCTGTCGTGCGACACCTGCGGGAAATCGCCCGAATGTCCGGACTGCTCGGTATCGCTTACCTGGCACAAGCCACGCAATCAACTGCGCTGTCACTACTGTGGACGATCGTTTCGGACACCTTCCGAGTGCCGTGAATGCGGGACCGGTCACCTGGAGCCCGTGGGCGCCGGCACGCAGCGTGTCGAGGATGACCTTGGCGACCTGTTCCCCGAGGCCCGGGTGTTGCGCATGGACCTGGACACCACCGGGAGGAAGGATGCCCATGACGATATTCTCAATGCCTTCGGCGAAGGCAATGCGGACATCCTGGTCGGTACCCAGATGGTTGCCAAGGGGCTGGACTTCGAACGGGTAACCCTCGTGGGCGTCGTGGATGCCGACGCGGGGCTGCTCTTCCCGGACTTCCGGGCGGACGAGCGGACCTTCCAGTTGCTGACGCAGGTGGCCGGCCGGGCGGGAAGATCAGACCTCGCCGGCGAAGTGATCTTCCAGACGCGAAATCCGCGGCACCCGGTCATTCTCCACGCTAAGCGGCACGACTACCTGGCCTTTGCCTCCGAAACGCTGGCCACCCGCGAGTTTCTCAAGTACCCACCGTTTGTGCGTGCCATCCGAGTGGAATTCCGCGGGCCGGATGAGCCCGGCGTTCGGCTTCTCGCCGAGCGATTCGCGAACATGTTCGGACGCGTTCCCTCGCCCCTCGAGTTGATCGGCCCAGCCCCCGCCTTTGTTGCCCGCGTGCGAAAGTCGTGGCGCTACCTGGCCCTGCTGAAGGCACCCAGGAGTCTTTCCGGTGCCCGGACCCGACAGGTAATTGAGCACGTGGTCGCCTCACTGGGCCGCGTGCAGAAGGGCTACCGGATCAATATCGACGTGGATCCCATGGGCATGCTCTAGGGCGCACGGCGGGAAGACTCTGTGGATCAATCCGCGGGGTGCGGCCTGCGCCGGGCCCGTACGCTAGTTTCTTCGATCCAGACAACGGGAGAGTAGATGGGCACGAAAGGCGCGGCGCGCACGCAGGCGTTCATTCAGGAGGTGGCAGCGGGGGTCGCTGAAGCCGCCTTCGAGGTGACCCTGTGGGATGGCACGAGCTTCGATTCGGTGCCGGGAAAGGCACCGCGATTCCGGCTGCACCTGCGCCGTGAGGATGCCCTTCGGCGCATGCTGGCATGGCCCACCGATCGCTCCATCTGCGAGGCCTACATCCAGGACGTCTATGACCTTGAGGGAGACATGGACGAGGTCTTTGCGGTGGCCGAGGCGCTGGGCCGGGACGGGCTGCGAGGCCGACGGGCATCCGCATTTCGCCGGTTCCTGGGCCTTCCCCGCGCCAAGGGCACGGTGCCCGGGGCGGAAGCTGCCGTGCGGGTGGGTCGATTCCGAACCCGGGAAGGAGATCAGGCCGCTATCGCCTTTCACTACGACGTATCGAACGAATTCTACGCAGCCTGGCTCGACTCCCGCATGGTGTACTCCGGAGCGTACTACACGTCGGAGGACCAGTCACTCGAGGACGCTCAGCTGGCCAAGCTGAACCATATCTGCCAGGCACTGCGGCTGAAACCGGGCGACCGGATGCTTGATATCGGCTGCGGGTTCGGAGCCCTGGCCATTCATGCTGCCCAGCACTTTGAGGCCCGCGTTCTCGGCGTGACACTGAGCGAAAGGCAGGCGGCGTACGCCAACTCCCGGATCGAGGAGCTTGGCCTGAGCGAACGGTGCGAAGTGCGACTCCAGGATTATCGGGATCTGGCAGCCGATGGATCCTACGATGCGGTCTCGTCCATCGAGATGCTTCACCACGTGCCGGAGGCCGATGTGCCCGCCTACTTTGCGCACACCTCGGGCCTCCTGAAACCAGGGGGGCGAAGTCTCCATCTGGCCATCACCACCGCGCCCGGCAACACGAAGCAGCCCAGATTCTCGCGCGCCTATTTCATGCCGGATGTCTCGCTGGTGACCTTGAGCACCTACCTCCAACACGCCGAAGAAGCACGATTCGACATCCTGTCGGTTCGCGGACTCCGCGAGCAATACCGGCTCACCGCGCGCGCCTGGCTAGAGCGCCTCGAAGCGGCCCACGACCTCGCCGTCCGGGAGGTTGGAGAGTCGCGCTACCGCGTCTGGCGACTCAGTATTGCCCTGATGGCGCACGCCTTTCGTACGTCGGCGCTGCGGTTTCATCACCTCGTAATCCAAAAACGGGGCGGTGTCGTGGACTTGACCCTGCCCATCGAGTAGCCGTGCGCACGTTCAAGAATCTGAAATTTGGCGCCCTCGTGCCGGGGCTGCTCCACGACCCGCTGCCGCGGCTATCGCAACTGACGGACGGGTCCGACGAAATCACGCTGTTTGCAGTCGGTGCCTGGTGTACCTACCTGCTGAACCGTCCGGCAGACGTTCGGCAGGTTCTCCACGAAGATTCGGCGATGTACGATCGTGCCCGGTTGATCGTAGGACTCGAACCGCTGATTGGAGGTGGGCTCTTCACCAGCGATGAGGAGACATGGGTGAAGCAGCGCCAGCTGCTCAACCCCGCGTTCCGGCCCTCCGGGGACCATGAACTGGCAAAGGTGACGAGAGAAGAACTCGACCGGGCACTGGCCGATCTGAAGTCCAGCGCCGCCGCGGGTCCGGTTGACCTGGAGCATCCCCTCAAATGCCTGTGCTTCCGGATCCTCAGCCGGGTCATGTTCTCTCCGGACCTGCACCCCGATCACGAGACGCTGATTCGATCGCTCGACCTGATTCTTCAGTCGGCGAGCATGCGCAGCCAACTGATCCGGTTTGCCAAGGCGCCTTGGAAGCCCCTGGTGGATCCGGACGCACCCATCTCCCCGGATGTGCACGATGCGCTGACAGTTGTGAACGCATACATCCATCAACTGCTCGACGGGGTTGCCGACGGCACTCTGTCCCCCGGCCACATTCTGGCGCTCCTCGGGAAGGCCCTGGAGTCCGGAGAGATGGACCGGAGCGAGGCGCGCGACCACATCGCCACGTTCCTGTTCGCGGGATTCGATACCGTGGCCGAGATGCTGACCTGGGCAATGCACCTGCTCGGCACCCACCCGGAGGTCCAGGAAGAACTCCATGGCCAGGTGGCTGATACCGATGAGTTGGATTGTCCGTGGGCCGTGCTTCCGGACGGTCGAGGCGACCTGCTCCAGCATGTCCTGTTTGAGGCGCTCCGACTGTATCCCCCCGCCTGGGCGTTCTTTCGACGCCCGAAGGACCATCAGCAGGTAGGCGAGGAGCGCGTAAAGAAGGGCACGGGTGTCATGGTGTGTCCGTACACCCTGCATAGAAACTCAAAGCACTGGGAGAACCCGGACAGTTTTGAGCCTGAGCGCTACGTGGACAAGCCCGAGCCGGCAGCGTACATCCCCTTTGGATTCGGGAAGCACACATGCGTTGGACGGCGCATGGCCATTGTCGAGGGCCGGGTCCTGCTTGCCGGTCTGGTCCGCGCTTTTCGAATAGGCGTCGCCCACGATCCGGAGCCGAAGATCCGGCCGGGGATCATCATTCAGTCCGCGAAACCACTGCGTTTCGTGTTAGAGCCGCGGTAGACCTTTCGCCGCGTTTCGTGTTGGGGCCGCGGTAGACCTTTCGCCGCGTTTCGTGTTGGAGCCGCGCTAGACTATCCGTCCTCGAGACGCTGAAGCGCGAATTGGGCCCGCTGCTCGTTTGTCCCGCGGTAGTCGTAGTTGGGGCGGTAGTCCAGCACATCCCGATAGGACGCCTTGGCCTCCGGAATGCGACCGGCTTCGGCATGGATGCGACCAAGGTAATAGAGGCTGTACGGTGCCCATTTGGCGGTGGGATCTCCGGGGTCTTCGACAGCCAAGCGGTACTGTTCGGCAGCCGCTGCGTCCCGACCGGTCTCGTCCAGAACGCGGCCAAGCCGGTAGGCTACTTCCGCCTGAAAGGCGGCGTCTGTCCTCCGCGAGGACGCAAGGCTGCGGAGAAGGCAATCCGCCCGCTGGTAGTCGGACCGGTCGTATGACATCCTTGCCCGCAACAGCGTCATTTCAGAATCGGACATGGGCTGATCAAGGCGCTTCCGGGCCAGGCGGGCGGAAGCCTCATCTACATCCATCTCGCGGCCTTCCATGGCCAGACGGTACGCGGCCTCGGCGCCCGCCCGATTGCCGGCCATCTCCAGCGAGAGACCTTGACTGACCGCAGCGAGTGCCTTGAACGCCGTACCGCGGTGAGTGGTGGCGTACACATCGAAGGCGTGGGCCGCCGTGGACCATGCCTCCTGCCGCATCTTGATCTGACCCATAAAGAAGTCGAGATACTCGAGCTGGACCACCCCCGGACGTTCGCGACTCAAAGCTCTGACCACCGTCTCCGCCTCCTCCACCTGTCTGGTGCGCAGCAGCACGTCCAGCAGCACCATGCCGATCAGCGGACTCTCTCGGTTCTCCAGCCAGAGCTCGGTCAGCGCAGTGGTAGCATCGACCCGGGATGGAAGCTCAAAGGCATCCAGCACGCTCAGAAACACGAGACTCTCCTCACGTGCGTAGCTCGAATAGCCAATCGCCGTCTCCAACTGGTCAAGGCCGGCATCGAGTTCGGTCTCAAACCCGAATACCGACAGGAACCGGCGGTAGCGCCTGGGCAGGGTCCCGAGCATCGAGTGCACAATGCCAAGTGTCTTGTAGGCCTCCCAGAATTCGGGCTCATCCTCCACCAGTTCGGTCAGTGCGCGATATGCGCTGACTCCTGCCATGGCGGCCCGGACATACTGTCCATTCTTGGCCCAGGCCACCGAACGCTGGAAGTCCGCCTCACCCTCCAGGAAGGAGCGGCCGTGGCTGCGCGGGAGATCTCCAAGGGCCTCGCGCAGGGAATCGGACCGATCAAAGAACTGGGCATAGTCACCCTCGCGGTCAAAGATCAGGACCCGGAGCAGCGAGGTCGTGGCCAGGTGGTGGAGTGCCGCCGGCGCGCCGTCGGAACGCCTGTAGAGCAGTCGGAACACCTCCTCTCCCGCCGCAAACCGGCCGGCCAGCACCTCGGCGCGACCCCGATCAAGCAGGTCCGCAGACTCTTCCGTCTCCAACAACATGGCTGCCGGTGCCATGAACGGTGCCTCCGATCCCAGACCGAAGGTCATCATGAATGCCAGAACAATGATCATCGGCGCTCTTTGCGAACTATCCTCTGGCTGCCCATACTCGGCGATCCAGTTTTCCTCAATTTCTTTCGACCTAATCGCCACCGGCCCGCAGTCGTTCCGCCCTGAACATCGTCATCGCCATAATTTCCGGCATCTATGTCGTGGCCGTCGGGTGCCTGCTGGCAGGTCTCAGTCGGGTCCGGAAGGCGAATCTCCGGGCCGCCTCTGCGCAGACCCAACCGACGGTGTCCGTCGTTGTCGCCGCCCGGGACGAAGCGGAGGGGATAGCTGCGTGCATTGTCGCACTCCGTGCCCAGGACTATCCGAACCTGGAAGTCGTGGTGGTGGATGATCATTCGTCGGATGAGACGGCCACGACCGCTGAAGGGGCCGCCGAGGGAGACGCCCGGTTTGTCCTCACCCGAAATGACGCGGACCCGGGCAAGAAGTATGCGCTCATGCGGGGTATTGAAGCCTCATCGGGGGACATCCTCGCGTTTACCGACGCAGACTGCAGGCCTGGGCCACGCTGGGTGAGCGGGCTGGTTGCCCTGTTTCGCGATGATACCGTCTTCGTGGCCGGCTACTCGCCGTTCCACCCAAGAATCGGCCTGTTTCAGGGTGTGCTGGCGCTGGAGACGGCCTCGACGGCGGTCATCGCATCCGGGTTGATCGGTCTCGGCCTTCCCACCATGTGTGCGGCTCGCAACATGGCGTATCGCCGGACCGCCTACGAGGAATCCGGGGGGCTGGCGCCCATCGCCCATATTGCCTCCGGAGACGATACGCTGATGCTCCAGCGATTGTCGAAACTCGGCAACGTCGCGTACGCCACCAGCCCCGATGCGCACGTACCCACGGCACCGCCCGCCACATTCCGGCACTGGTTCCGCCAGAAGACCCGTCACCTCTCGACCGTCGGACGGTACGCACCCAGTCAACTCCTGGCGGCCATCGTCATCAGGTCCATGGACCTGTTGGTCCTTGTCGGTGTGCCCGCGTTCCTTCTCGGCCTCGTAGGACCCGCCATTCTGTGGGCGCTCCTCGTCAAGGTAGCGGCGGATTTTCTGGGCCTCCTCGTGGGCCTGAAACCACTTCGCGAGCGGGGCTTGCTCCGCTTCCTCCCGGCCCTCGAAGCGGTGTACTCCCCGCTCCTCCTCCTGTTTGTGCTGGCTGGATTCACACGGCGTGTTCAATGGAAGTAGCCCAGGCCATCCTTGCCCTTGCCGCCCTGATCTATGCCGTTTCGCTTCTGCGAATCTGGTATGGACTCGGGCTGCTCCGGCCGGGTCAGGTGGCGGCCCGCCCACCGGCCACGGTACTTGTGGCCGCGAGAAATGAGGAGGAAGGACTTGGGGCCTGCCTGAAATCGCTGGTGGTGCAGGACTATGCCGGACCGTTCGAAATCGTGGTGTTGAATGACCGGTCCACCGACGCCACCGGAGACATAGCCCGCTCCTGGGCTGCACGGGAAGAGCGGGTACGGGTCATCGACATCACGCCGGCAGCCGATGGCACCAGCCCGAAGAAGCACGCGCTGAGAACAGGCCTGGCCGACACTTCAGGGGACCTGGTTTTCGTCACCGACGCCGATTGTGAGGTACCTCCCGGGTGGATGAGCGGGCTGGCATCCCATTTCGACGAAGACATTGGTCTTGTCACCGGAGCCGTGTTCCTACCCGAGGCACCCGGCGTGGTCCAGCGCATGCTTAACCTGGACTTCGCGGCCTACACGTACTGTTCGGCCGGGGCAATGCGCACCGGCTGGCCACTCATCGCAACTGCCATGAATCTGGCCTACCGGAGGAAAGCATTTGAAGAGGCCGGCGGGTTCGGAATCCACGCGAAGGTGCTTTCGGGCGATGATGACCTGCTCCTGCATGCCATCGTTCGACGCACCCCCTGGCGGTCCGCGTTCGCTTTCGGCGCGGATACCGCCGTCCACACCCACCCGGTGTCGAGCGCATCCGAGTTCATGAACCAGCGGATGCGCTGGGCCTCGAAGGCGTTTCGCTATCCGCCGGCGATGTTTGTCTTCCTGCTGGCCACCTTCGCGCTGTACGCCGGGCTGCTTGTGGGGCTGCCCCTGGTGGCGCTGGGCCTGGCACCTGCACAGGTCGTGGTCCCGGCCGCCATACTGAAGGTTACAGCGGACACGCTCGTCCTGATCCGCGGCGCCGCTCGCTTCAGACAACGGCTGCACCCAACGGTATTCCTGCCGGCAGCCATTCTCCACCTGCCCTACATCCTGGCTGCCTCGATCGGTGGCACCCTCGGCTTGTTTCGCTGGAAGGGACGGAAAGCCTGATTTGAGGTCAGCGCACGGAACACTCCTCCCGGGGGCTCGTTGGCGGCGGCCAAGGGGCAAGTCCCGTACGACCAGCTCCCTCTGAACTCCGTCAGGGCCGGAAGGCAGCAGCGGTAGGAGGTCGTAGCGGTGCGATACGGATCGCTTGCCCCTTGTCTATTTTTGCGCCCTTCGTGCGCACCCTTGCTTCAGAGTTCCCATCCGGCCCCTGCCGGTCTTTTCCATGGTCGAGTCGTTTGATGCCATTGTAGTCGGGGCCGGTCCCGGCGGGGCCACCACATCCACGCTGCTGGCGCGCGCCGGGAAGAAAGTCCTGGTGCTGGACAAGAGCGATTGGCCTCGTGACAAGATCTGCGGCGACGGGATCTCCGGCAAGAGCATGGATGCCATCAAGGCTCTGGGACTGGAGGACAAGCTTCGGACCGCGGAGAGCCTCGGCAGTTGGGGAGTGACCTTCAGCGGACCCCAGGGTGATCAGGTTTCCATACCCTTTGGCAAGCACATCGCCGGCAAGCTTGCGCCGGGGTTTGTCTGCGCGCGCGAAGTCTTCGATCAGGTCCTGTTCGATGCCTCTGTGGAGTCCGGCGCCGATGTGCGCATCAAGACCACGGTGACCGGGCTTATTCGCGAAGGCGAGAAGGTGGTCGGCGTTCGCTACAAGACCCCGGAAAAGGAACTCCGGGAAGCCCGCGCGCCCGTGGTCATCGGGGCAGACGGCGCGTACTCGGTTGTGGCCCGCGAGTTGGGCATGGACCAGCTCGACGAGAAGCACTACGTCGCGGCAGTTCGCGCCTACTTCGAAGGCGTCACCGGCTTCAACGAAGGGCAATTCATTGAGCTGCACTTCGTGGATGAGGTCATTCCTGGGTACTTCTGGATCTTTCCCCTTCCGGACGGCAAGGCCAATGTTGGCGTCGGCATGCTCAGCTCGGAGATCAAGAAGCGCGACATCAAGCTCAAGCCGCTGCTCGACAAGATGGTGGCCCATCCCAAGTTCGCTGAACGGTTCCGTGATGCGAAGCAACTGACGCCCACCAAGGGATGGGGCCTTCCTGTGGGCTCCAAGCCGCGCACCATGGCCGGCGATGGCTGGATCCTGATCGGTGATGCGGCCAGCCTGATTGATCCGTTCACCGGCGAGGGCATCGGCAACGCAATGGTCACGGGGATGAAGGCCGCGGACTGGATTGGTCGGGCCGAAGAGGCCGGTGACTTCTCCGCCGCCTTCTTTTCCGGGTACGAAAAGGAGGTACTGGACCTGCTGACGCACGAGTTCAGACTCAGCCACATGATGCAGAAGTTGGGCCGGTGGAAGTGGCTTCTGAACACCGTCATTGCCAAGGCGTCCCGCTCCACGGAGCTCGCGGATGCAATCAGCTGCATGTTTGACGATCTTTCGGAGCGAAAGAAGCTCCTGACCCCCGGATTCTACTGGCGCGTGCTGACCGCCTGACCGGCCGGGCGGCCCCAACCGTCTCCTGAACCCAATCAATCCCCACCACCGTGAACACGTTCTTTGCCCTTGCCCAGGTGGGCGACCC
>JABDJZ010000086.1 GCA_013003255.1 Rhodothermales bacterium | reverse complement strand
GACTCAACGTGCGCCTTCTGCTCCTGGGGCGTCGCATGGTCCTACGGTTCGTATCTCAACGGTCCGATGCGGGCCAGCGACGCACCGCCAGCCTTTGCCGCGATCCAGCGCGCGAAGCGACTGGCTGCTGGTCGTACTACACCGGTCGAGGCCGCGCTCATTGACGCCATGCTGGTTCGGTATGAGCCCGAACACGATGAGGAGCGCCGCAAGTCGCTGGATTCACTCTACGCGTCGGCCATGGAGCGCGTCGTTGTGGAGTATCCGGGGGACCTCGACGCGGGAACGCTGTTCGCGGAAGCCCTCATGCTCCTTGAGCCCCGGCGCGGGCGCTGGTCCATCGACGACCCGGACGTGATTCGCATCCACCGTGAACTGGAGCGGGTTCTCGATGCGGACATCACCCATCCTGGGGCCTGCCACCTCTACATCCACGCCACGGAATCCACCACCGAGCCCGGCAAGGCCAGCGCGTGTGCCGAGTACCTGGGCGACGCCATCCCCGGCGCCAGCCACATCAACCACATGCCTTCCCACACCTGGAATCGGGTCGGGCGATGGGGTGATGCGGTGAAGTCCAACATTCAGGCCTGGCATTCAGACCAGAAGGCGGCATTCAACCAGGGGTTCGCCATCTATCCGAGCCACAATCTGCACATGCTGGTCTTTGCAGCATCCATGGACGGACAGGGTGCCGTGGCGGTTCAGGCAGGGAAGGACTACGCCAAGATTATCCCCGGTGGGATTTTCTACCAGGTCCTCGCGCTGGTGCGTTTCGGGCGGTTCGAGGAATTGCTGGCACTGAACGACACGCCGTCCAAACCCCTGTTCCGTGGACTGTGGGACTTCGGTCGCGGCTACGCCCACCTGCGCGTGGGTGACCCGGACAACGCCCGGGTGTACCTCGAGCGCATGGAGGCCATTGTCCGGGAAAACCCCGACGAGAGTTTTCGAGGGCACTCCGCGGAGGACCTCCTCGGCATTACCGGGAGGATCCTTGAAGCCGAACTGCTTCGAAAGGATGGAGACCTGGAAGGCGCCGTCGCACTTTTGGAAGAAGCGGTCGTGATCGAAGACGAATTGCGATACGACGAGCCCGAGCCGCTCAATTTCTCAGCACGGCATTGGCTGGGTTCGGTGCTGCTCGAGGCCGGGCGGCCACAGGAGGCCGAGGCCGTCTATCGGGCCGCCCTGGAGGACCATCCTAAGAACGGTTGGTGCCTGTTCGGACTCCGCGAGGCGCTCGAGCAGCAGGGCCGCGCGGCCGAGGCTGCCGAGGTCCAGGAACAGTTCGATCAGGCCTGGGGCCGGTCCGACACCTGGATTCGGGATTCGATCTTCTAGGCCAGGCGTCCTGAGGTCCGCGGGCGCTTCCTTGCGTCGATTCGAGTCGGGTCAGGCCACCGGTCCGACGCCCTGCGCCGGGCCCGCGCCATGGCGAGCCCGAATCAGACCCGGTGGTAGTCGCCGCGCCAGTTCTTGATGGCCGCCTTGATTTCCTTCTCCGACGTGCCTTTTTCGGCTGCAGACGCAGCGAGGGCAGGGAATTCTTCGTCCGAGGCGAAGCGGAGGCCGATTACCTGGCGCATGGTCAGACGGGAGTCCAGCGGCTTGCCGGTGAGTTCCTGGTGACGAAGACGCTCCTCCAGCAGGATCAACCGGTCCTGAACGGCAAGTGCGAATACCCGGGCGTAGTAGCCCGCCAGGAGCACCGCGAATGAAAGGGCAACGATGAGGGAGGCACTGTACATGCCTTCATCCGTGGACCCGAAAAGGTTGACAAAGGCACCGACCAGCGTGAGGATGGCTACCAGGGCGAGGACGTAGTGGTAACCGGGAACGAAGCGTGCGTGGTTCTTGAGGTTCTGGCTCTGCATGGGGAGTTGGGGTTTGTGAGGCTCAGCCGCCGGAACGCTTGACGTCCCAGCCGTAACCGGAGAGGGCGGCAACCACCTTGTCGCGATGGTCACCCTGGATTTCAATAACACCGTCCTTGACGGTGCCACCGGAGCCGCATTGCTGCTTGAGGGTCTTGCCCAACTGCTTCAGCGCATCACCCCGCAGAGGGACACCCGTGACCACTGTCACGCCTTTGCCCCGCCGGCCCTTGGTTTCACGTCCGACTCGGACGCGGGCATCGGAGGCCGGAGCGTGGGTGGAATAGACCTGTCTGCTGTTTGATTTCATCGCTGATCGCTGCGGTTACCCAAGATGAACCCCGGCAAAGCAGGGTGCAAGTCACAGATACCGCTCCTGAAGAACACGGACGTGATGCGCGGCGTGGCCGGCCATGATGAACAGGAGGGCACGCACGGAAAACAGCACGCCCGATGCGGTTCCGGTGCGGTTCAGTACGGCCTCATCGAAAACGCCATACTGCTCCAGGTTTGCGCCGCGAAGCATCTCCCACTCGGCAGCGAGGGAGGACAAGGACCGTTGGCCGTAGGGGGCGTTTGCGGCGAAATCGTCCTGGTCCATTCCCGGAATGGCTCCCGAGGCGCCACGGGCGAAGTGGAGCACGCGGTATCCGAAGACGCGTTCGGTGTCGATGACGTGCCCCAGCACATCACCGATGCTCCACTTTCCCTCCGCATAGCGGTAATCCCTCTTGTCCTCCGGAATGCCTCGAACCAGATCGCGAACGCCGGCTTGCTGGTCGGATAGGACCTCCAGCACGGAGCCTTCGGGTACCTGGCTCACGTAGCCGGAGTAGAATGAAGCGTATTCTGAGGTAGCGGGCCGCTGCTCAAAGATCATGAATCCAGGTCCGTTTGAAGTGGGGTGGAGGATTGGAGGAAAGCCCGAAGTTGGGCCATCTGGTTTCGGCCGAGTCGTCGACCTACACGAGCGGCGGCATACACCAGCGCCGTGAGCAAGATGGCTGTGGGCCCGGCCAGAAAACCGGTGGGCGACACGCCCAGGGTCCACTGGGACGCTCCGAAAATGACGCCCACAATCCCGCTGAAGGCAATCGCGAGATAGAGAGCCAGAAAGCCTGACCAGACGGTGGGGTGTGGGCTGAAACGGCCACGCACCACGGTATCTGTGCCGGGCTCAGGCGAATCGGTTTTGGGTTCGAGCGCCAAGTGGAGTTGTGGCGACCAGAAGTGTCGATTGCGTTCAGCCACCTTGACAACGGCAGAGGTGTCAAACGTGCTTCCGTGGAAGTCGGCCGTCTCGGCCAGAGCGGCGTCGAGCGCCGCCAGGTAGTCTGCCGGCAGGCCAGGCGCATGACCCACGAAACGGGGCCGCATGCGAAGGTCAACGGGAGTGCCGGACTTCATGCTCCTGCCTGGCTGGCGTACAGTCGCTTCATCAGCTGAACGTTCGGTCCGCCATGCCAGAGTCCCCCCTTCGGCGGAGACAGCCAGCGAAGCAGATCCGCTCTTCGGACGTTGTTCTCTGCAAGCACGTTTCGACCTCAGTATTCTCCGTTCCCAAAGCTATCCCGGTTCGCGAATGTCCGCCACTCCTGATGCTCTGTCTCTC
>JABDJZ010000075.1 GCA_013003255.1 Rhodothermales bacterium | reverse complement strand
GTCCAAGCCCGGGCCTCCTTGGGTCCCACGGTGAAGAACGTCTCCAGCTTCAGCAGGGTGTAGGCTTCCTGGATGAGTCGTTCAAGTCCCGACCCTTCCAGGCCGAGATCTTCCATAAAATCGGCTCTTTCATCGGCCTCCAGATCTGCCAGTTGGGCCTCGAGTTCCGCCGATACGATGACCACGCGAGCTCCTTCCTCAGCCGCGATGCCCTGCACGGCCTCTACCCAGGGGTTCCCGTCGGGCAGGTCAGATTCGCCCACGTTGGCGGCGTACAGGACGGGCTTGATCGAAAGCAGGAAGAGCGACTCGAGCCATTCCTCCTCCCCGTCCTTGACCTGAAAACCCCGGACCGGCTTGCCGTCCGCCACGTGGTCCCGGAGACGCTCATAGAACGCTGCCTCGGCCTGCAACTTCTTGTCGCCCCCGCGGGCAGCCTTTTTGGTACGCTCGATGCGTTTCTCGATGGAGTCCAGGTCCTTGAGCAGCAGCTCCGTTTCGATGACCTCAATGTCCGACGCCGGATCCACCTTGGCGGAAACGTGCACAACGTTCTCATCCGCGAAACAACGGACCACGTGGACAATGGCATCGACTTCGCGGATGTGGCTCAGAAACTGGTTACCCAGCCCCTCCCCCTTGGACGCTCCGGCAACCAAGCCGGCAATGTCCACGAACTCAATGACGGTGGGCACCACCTTGGCCGAGCTGGCCATTTCAGCAATGGTATCCAGCCGCTCGTCCGGCACGGGCACGATCCCGACATTCGGATCGATGGTACAGAACGGGTAGTTTGCGCTCTCGGCGCCAGCCCCGGAGAGGGCGTTGAACAAGGTGGACTTGCCCACGTTGGGGAGTCCGACAATTCCACAGCGAAGCGGCATGAGATCTTGGTCCGAGGTCCGCAGTGCGGGCGGTTTTCGAGGGCGGCCCCTGTATCCCGCGTTCCGTGGTTTGTTTCTCGGACTTTGTGTGGTGATAGCTGCAGCGCTCCCCGCAACCGCCCAGGTGCCGGATCGACCCTACCTTATTGTGGGACCCGCGCTGCTCCCCGGGGTTGGACTCAACATTACCTCCGTAGACGTGGGCCGATTCGTGACCCGCGAGGTGGCTTTTGCGGCAGGCTATCGCTCATCGCGCGACGGGAGCGTACGCACGGTGGCCACCATCGGAGGAGCATTTCGGCTGATCGGGGCGCGACACACGGTGCTACAAACACCGCGAAGATCACTGGATGTTGACCTGGGATTCAGGCTTGGTCCGGCCATCCTTTTTCGATTTGAGGAGACGGCCATCGACAAGAACAAGCGGTTCACGCTGATCGGAGATCCCTTCCTCCGGGTTGCGCTCCAGACCTCGGTGCTGATCTCGGCGGAACTGGGCATACACCGGCCGGCGATTCGGCTGGGTGTGTGGATTCCCATCTGAGACACTCGCCGCCCTCAGCAAAGTCCGGCGAAGGGTCCGGCTGAAGAGCTATTCCGCGTAGTTCACGCTCACGAACTCGCGCTCCGGCCATCTCACCGCCGTCAGGCGCCCGAACTCCGGCCTCCGGGGGCCGAATACGCATCCGGTGTCCACGTTGATGAGCTTCGGAAGATTGATGGGGCGCGCCACGGGGGTGTGTCCGCAAATCACCGTCTTCTCCCAGGCCAACTCATCGTTTGAGCAGCGGATGTGGCTTCGCTCCCATAGGAAGATCATCTCGTCGCCGCGCTCCTTGTTCTCCTGAACCGAGAGTCCCGGCCGCAGACCGGCGTGCACGAAGAAGGCCTCTTCGGTGTCCAGATCCAGATCTTCGGTATCCAGGTAAAGCTTGGTTTCCCGGATAAACGCCATGTGGTCCTCGGGGAAATAGAGATTCCCGACGTCCATCCCATAGCTGGCGAGCGTCTGCTGGCCCCCGTTGTGGATGAACGTCTCGAACTCGCCCCGGTCTACATACGAGAGCAGGAGCGATTCGTGATTTCCACGCAGGAACGTGCATTCCTGTTGGGTTCGCAGCGCGAGCAGATCCTGGATGACTCCATGAGAGTCAGGGCCCCTGTCAACGTAGTCACCGATGAACACCAGGTGATCCTCGGACCGCAGGTTCAGCGCCTTGAGCAGGGCCTGCAGTGAACGCCGGCATCCGTGCACATCTCCGATCGCAATCAGACCCATTATGCTCCGGATTCTTCTTGGTCCAACGTCATGCCCACGAGGCCTCTGCCCGACTTCTTCAGAAGACCCTGACCCTTGAGATCCACCAGCGAAGCATCCAGGATTCCGTTCACGAACTGCCCGCTTCTCGCGGTGCTGAACTTCTTGGCAACCTCGATGGCCTCGTTGATGGAGACCTTCGGCGGAATGTCGGCAAACGTCATCATCTCGCAGATCCCCATTCTCAGGATCAGCCGGTCTATCAATGCGATTCGTGACAGCTCCCAGTTCTGGGTGTGCTGTCCGATGATCCCATCAGCCTTCTCCGCAAGCTCCAGGGTGCGGAGAAACAGCTTTTCGGCAAACCGGATGGACTGTGGATCGCCCGAAAGGGGCGCTTTCAGGAGCGTGGCCATGATGTGATCTGCGCTCCCACCGGCCTGCTCGAAGGCATAGAGGGCCTGGAGGACCTTTTCTCTGGATTCCCTTCTCGTGCTCATGCAGCTGTCAAATAACAGGGGATGCGTTTCTACGCGTTGAAATCCAGAATACCCGGCCACTCAATAGCGGTCAATCGACCGGTCGCGAATTTATGGGCGATTGGCAGGCGGTGTTGCACGAATGTCTTAGCTGCCCTCTTCAGGCATGCGACACGGTCCTTCCCGCTTCGGCCCGGCCCTCTTTGGTGCGGTCCTGGCCGTGCTGTTCACGGCGCGTCCGGGAGGACTGGCTGG
Organism: Rhodothermales bacterium; assembly: GCA_013003255.1. Lineage (GTDB taxonomy): Bacteria > Bacteroidota > Rhodothermia > Rhodothermales > UBA10348 > JABDJZ01. The sequence continues at coordinate 16,654 of JABDJZ010000075.1, read as the reverse complement.
CGCCCTGACGGTCAGTGCGCTGATCGTGCTCCTCTCCGCCGGCGTTCCCAGGCTGGCGCTGCTTCGCGCTGCGCTGGTTGCGGCTGCCTTCTTGCTGGTGACGCTTACGGCACTTCGACCTGTGGTCTCGCTGCCGGCGGGCCGGACCGTGTGCCTGGGAGTGGTCGAAGACGGTACGCTGACCGGACGGTGTCTCGTGGATTCCTCGTGGCGCGACGCAATCCTCGCGATGGGGTCTTCGACCATGAGTTCAGGGGGGCGCCTGGTGGCGGTACGCGGAATGCTGGATCCCGGTGGTAGGCCGTCCGGACCGGGACGCCTTGACACGCGGGCGTACTACCGGGCCCAGGGTCTCCAGGGCAGGCTTGAACCTGAAGACCCACCGACTTTCAGAGGAATCGTCGGCTCCCGGACCTCCCTGCGGCAAGGCGCGAGAGCGCATCATCTGACCCGCTTCGAAGGACGGGATCGGGTCGGGCTGATTCGAGCCATGGTGACCGGAGATCGGACCGGCCTATCCGCAATCGTCAGGGATCGATTCCGGAGGGCGGGACTCGCCCACCTGCTTGCGATTTCGGGATTCCACGTCGGGCTGGTCGGCTGGATTGTGTACTTGCTGACGGGCGTCTTCGCAGGCCGACTGCCTCTTGAACCGCGCGGAAGACTCGCCGTCCGTGCTGCATTCACGCTTGGCGTGATCATCGCCTACGCGTTCGTGGCCGGTGGCTCGCCCGCGACCGTGAGGGCGGCCATGATGGGAACGCTGATCCTGGCCAGAAAGACGCTTGGACATCCCAGGCCCAACCTGATGCATGCGCTGGGTCTCGCGGCCGTTGCCTATGTCACCCTGAAACCCGCGGCGGCTACTTCTCCGGGTTTCCTGATGTCTGTTGCCGCCGTCTATGGACTGCTGGCTGACGCAGCGCCGTTGACAAAACGTCGGCGTCGTCTGATGAACCTCTTGGTCCCGACCCTTTGCGCGGTGCTTTTCACTGCACCACTGACGGGCCGTGTCTTTGGCACCGTTACCCCCGTCTCGATGGCTTCGAACGTTGTGGCGGCCCCGCTCGCCGGGTTGACTATTCTTGGTGCCCTCCTGGCGGACTCTCTTCCGGCCAAAGCGCTCTACGAGCCAGCCCTGGAAGCCACGGAGGCCTTTGCCGGGGTGCTGGTTGTGGCCGCAGGTTTCTTCGCCCGTGTAGATCCGTGGTGGATATCACCGTTCAGCGCCTTCATGATGGGCACGGCCCTGCTTGTTGGGCGACTGCCTCGGGAGGCCGGTGCACGAATCCTGGTCACGCTGATGCTCTTTGCGGGGTCGCTGACACCCCCGCTTCCGGGGGTAGAACGGCTTCCGCTGGAAGTCGCCATTCTGGATGTGGGGCAGGGTGACGCCAGCCTGATCCGCACCCCTGGGGGCCGGCTGATGCTGATAGATACCGGCCCTCCGGGAAGGGAAAACATACTCACCTCGGCCATTCGGGCCCATCCCTCTGCCAGACTGGACGTTGTGGTTTCCTCCCATGACCACGCGGATCACACGGGCGGCTTATCCACGATCCGGCGGGCTTTTCCACATGCCCGCTATCTGGACGGATCAGTGCTTCGGGCTGGAGACCGCATCGAATTGGACCCCGAGGTGTTGGTCGTGGTGCTGGCGCCAGAAGAAGGGTCCGTTCATGATGACCCTAACGATGCCTCGGTCGTGTTGGCCGTCCATCACGGCGCCAATCGCTTTCTCTTTACCGGAGACGCGGAGCGCAAAACAGAGTCCTGGATGACCTCGGCCTGGGATAACCTGCTGGGGAGCCAAGTGGTCAAAGTGGCCCATCACGGTTCCAGAACCAGTAGCAGACCCTATCTGGTGTCGCGCGCAGGTGGGGACACCGGAAACCTCGGCAATAAGCGTTGGGCCATTATTTCGGCCGGCAAGGACAATCGCTTCGGATTGCCAAACGAATCGGTGGTTTCTCGCTGGCAGCAGGCCGGTTTCACGGTCTACTCAACGGCCACCAGTGGCACGGTGCTGTGCCACAGTGACGGATTGCAGGTTGCGTGCGCTCCCTACGCTCAGGTGCCGAGATAGAGACAGACCGGGCAGTTTTCGACCAGGTATGAGGTGGTCGATCCAAATGCCACGCTTCGGATTCGCGACTTCGAGTGCGCCCCAGCTACCACCAGATCGGCATCGTAGTCCTCTACCTGGGACATGAGCGCCTTGTTGGTATCGGACCCTGAAATGGCAAGTGTATCCACCGCGAGGCCGTGCGCGCGGAGGAAATCGGCAGCCAAACCCAGCCGGAGTTCAGCTTCCGCCGCGCCACCGGAATACACCGTGATGAGGCGCACAGTCACATCGGAACCGAACGGCTTCAACTGGGCAAAGGACCGAAGGGCGCTGGCTGAGGCACTGCTGCCGTCGTAGGCCGTCAGTACGCGCTTTACATCACGATACTTGCGCCCCACAATCAGCGTCGGCCCAATAGTCTTGCGAACCACGCGCGCCAACGTCTCCGTAGCCTGCTTGGGATGGCTGTAGAAGAAGTGAGGCTCGTTCCCGACGATGAGCAGATCGTGATACTTCATGTCCTCCACGATCCGCCGGAACGGCACACCCTCCTGCAGGTGTTCGCTGTGAGGGACGTTGGCCTTCTGGACATAGGCGTCAAAAGCGTCAACCAACTCCCGGGCCTTCGTCCGCGCTTCGGTGGTAAGCCTGTCCCGCAGTTGATCCGCGTAGTACATGGCGCCCATTCCCGCTCCCCGAGAGCTGGCCGCGATGCTGCCCATGTCTACAACGGCCAGACCGGTAATGGTGCCGTCATAGCGGGATGCAATTTCTACCGCATATCGCGTCGCGGTTGGCGTATCCGAGTCAGGATCTAGTGCTACGAGAATCTTCTTGATCATCGTCCGGAGGGTGTGGTGTCAGCGACGGATCCAAAGTAACGGCTCTGGGAGGTGGTCACAATCCGCCGTCCGTGCCGAAAGGGGAATCCACAGACTCTCTTACTTCTTTTAAAAGTTTAAATAGATAGTAGGATGTATTAGTAGAGCCTGTGGATATGTGGAGCACCGGCTCTTTGCACAACACGGACCCCCGACTGTGGGAAACACTCCACAGGGAATGGACCACGTCCTGCCTGGAATCCGCGAAGGTCAATCCCCGACACCACTTTTCTTTTTCCACGGATCCGAGGTCGGTGGGAAGGACGCCTTCGGCCTGTGCGAAAGCCTGTGGGTTCTCCACCTTCGCGCACAAGCCTGCTGCTGCTGCTGCCAAAATTGTGGAATACCCCGACTTGCCCACGGGTAACCCACAGATCTGCGTCACCGGCCGTGGAAGACTTCAGTTGCCCGCGCCGGGCTTACCCAGAAGGCGAAACATCTCGCGCTTGTAGGCCTCGACTCCGGGCTGATCAAACGGGTTGATGCGAAGCAGGTATCCGCTGACCGCCACCCCGTGCTGGAAGAAGTAGAGGAGCCGGCCGAGCGAATCAGCCGACATGTCCGGAATCTCAAGGGTCATGACCGGTACGCCACCCTGTACGTGCGCACGCGCCGTGCCCTCATAGGCTTTGCGATTGATCTCGGTCAGCGGTTTTCCAACCAGGTAGTTGAGGCCGTCCAGGTTGGACTGGTCATGGTCCACAGAAATGTCGCCGCCATCGTCAGACACCAGAAGAAACGTCTCGATGATGTTGCGCTTTCCGTCCTGCACGTACTGCCCGAGTGAGTGCAGGTCGGTCGAGTAGCGAAGGGACACCGGAAAAAGGCCGTTGTGGGACTTGCCCTCGCTTTCTCCATAGAGCTGCTGCCACCAGGCACCGATTCCGTCGAGGGCGGGCTCAAACGTGGCCAGCACCTCGGTGGAGTAGCCCTGCTCCAGGAAGAGTCCCCGCAGGGCGCCGTATGCGATGGCCGGATTGTCTTCGGAGGTACTCAATTGCCTACAGGCATCAACCGCCCCGTAGAAGAGTGACCGGATGTCAATCCCGGCGACCGCAATCGGTAGGAGCCCTACCGGTGTCATGACGGAGAACCGGCCCCCCACGTTGGGGGGAATGACGTATTTCCGGTACGAATGGGTCTTCAACAGCGCGTTCAGCGCCCCGGCATCCGGATCCGTGGTCACGATGATCCGGTCATCCGCATCGTCAAAGGTCCGCTCCATCCATTCGCGGACCAGTCTGAACGCGATGGCCGGTTCCAGGGTGGTGCCGCTCTTGGAGATGACGTTGACGAAGACCGATTTCCCTTCCAGGTGGCGGAGCAACTGAGCCAGGTAGGCCCCGCTCATGTCCGTACCGGCAAAGATGATCTCAGGACCGGCCTCGCCGGCCGGGAAGTAGGGAGACAGTGCATCAATCACGGCACGGGCTCCCAGGTAGCTTCCGCCGATTCCAATCGACAGAAACACGTCGGCCTCCTCCCTGATGCGGGACGCTACCGATTCAATGTCACCGATCAGCGCATCATCCGGCTCCAGCAGGAGTTCGCGCCATCCAAGGAACTCGGCTCCGCGGCCGGTGCCCTCTACCAGCGAGGCGTGGGCCGCGCGCGCCCGCGGACGAATGTCTTCGAGCGCGCCTTTCGGCACGAAGCTGAGGGACTGACTATAATCGAAAGAAATCATCGTTATTCACGCGTTGGAGTCCGACGAATGAGGGCCGCCCCATGAGAACATTCATCTCTGTAGAAGAGGCGCACGAACTGATCCGGCAGGTGCTGCCCGGGCCCATACCCGAAATGGTACCGATCAGGGACGTATTGGGTCGCGTGGTACTTGAAGAAGTGATATCGAAGGAAGCGGTACCACCGTTCGAAAACTCTGCCATGGACGGCTTTGCAGTTCGAAGTGGCGACCTGGAGCCGGACGGAGGCACGCTGACATGCATCGGCGAAGTACAGGCCGGCGCGTGGCCGGATGCCGTTGTGGAGGCTGGGTCCTGCGTGGAGATCATGACCGGCGCTCCCATGCCCATGGGTGCCGATGCCGTTGCACCCGTCGAGTGGACCCGCAGGGAGGGATCACGGATTCACATTGATAGGGGGCTTCCCTTGGGACGACACGTGCGGCCGGCCGGACAGGATTTGAAACCCGGCGATGCGGTTCTGCCGGTCGGGGCGCGGGTCGGCGCTGCCGAAGTGGCCGCCCTCATCAATGCAGGGTACCATCAGGTAACTGTGGGCACGCGACCGCGGGTTGCCGTGATTTCCACAGGCGACGAACTCGTTCCTCCAGGAGAATCGTTGGCCCAGGGCCAGATCAGGAACAGCAATGGGCCTTCTCTGGCGGCGCTGGTTGTGGAGTCCGGGGCACGAGTGACGGCGCAGAAGACCGCGCGCGACTCCCGCGATCACATTGCGGAGGTGGTTGCGGTCGCGCTGGCCGAATCGGACGTGCTGGTCTTTTCAGGTGGCGTTTCGATGGGGAAGTACGATCTGGTGCGCGAGGTTCTGGAGGAATTGGGCTTTTTGTTTGAGTTCTGGAAGGTCCGCCAACGTCCCGGCAAACCGCTGGCCTTCGGGATGCTCGGAGAGGTGCCGGTCTTCGGACTTCCGGGAAATCCCGTGTCTGCGGGCGTCTGTTTCGGTCAATACGTCAGGCCATCGCTGTTGCGCATGCAGGGTGTAGCCGATCCGTCTCGGCCCCGGTGGAAGGCGCGGTTGACCGACTCCTTTCCCAAGCCCCAGGGTCTCCACGTCTTTGCACGCGGAATCCTGAGCAGCGATGACTCCGGTCTGAGCGTGCGTCCCACCGGCCCACAGGGCTCGAATCTGGCCATGAGCCTGGTCCGGGCCAACTGCATTGTTCATCTACCTGCTGCCTGGGAAAGTGCGCCGCGCGGGGCCCAGGTGGAGGTTGAAATGACAAGTAATGCCTGACCGGTTGGAAAGACCGCGCATGACGGCTATGATGGAACGGCTTTCGGCAAACCGCGACTGAACATGGCCCACAAACTTCGCAGTGGTACTCCGCGACACGTCCAGGTAAGCGAATGGCTTCGTGGGCAGATAGAGTCGGGTGAGTGGGGCATTGACGACCAGCTTCCCTCCGAGAGCCAGTTGGGTGAACGCTTCTCGGTGAGTCGCATCACGGTGAGGCGGGCCCTCCAGACGCTGGAAAGCGAGGGCATCATTTACCGTCGCCAGGGACTGGGATCCTTTGTAGGTACCAGCCGCGTCCATCAGGGACTGCACCGGCTCACGGACTTTGCCGAGGACATGAAGGCGGCCGGATTGGAGCCTTCATCCAAAGTGGTTCATTCCGAGTTCGAACCCGCCACGGAAATCGTGGCCAAAGCGCTGGACATCGATGAAGGCACCAGTGTGCTTCGAATGGATCGCGTTCGACTTGGGGATCAGGAGCCGTTGGCCTTTGACCGAACCTGGCTCCCCAATTTTTTTGGCAGACTACTCGATGGAAGGGACCTGAGCCACGAGACCATCTACCACATCCTGGAGGTGGACTACCAGATTCCGATCATCTCGGGTCGATTCAGAATTGAGGCCATCAACGCGCCAGCCGACATCAGTCAGCATCTGGGCATTCCATGGGGCCGCGCGCTGCTGATGATTGAGCGGGTCTCGGTCACCGAGGCCGAGCGAAGGGTTTATTACCAACAGCGTTTCTACCGGAGTGACCGGGTGGCCTACGCACTGGAGTTGGCCCGACGTACGGGTGAGAACGCCACCGGCGGACTGCCCATCAGGGACTTTGAGGCCATTTTCAAGTAGGCGGCGGCTGATCGTTGGCCCGCCGATCCGCCGGCCATCCCGCCGCGCCGCCGCACAGCCGTCCCCGGGCCGATAAACGGCAAACACCGGATCCACCCGAAAGCGGAACCGGTGCTTGCGGCCTCGGGGAGAGGCATCGTCTCCTTGCGGAATCCCTCGCATGGACGCCCGCAAGTATCGGTTGCGCCCCGCAGATGGGCGCCGAAGGTTATCGAATGAGCATCACGGGCGTGGTAACTCCGGCACCGGTTTCGCCGGTCAGACGGACCATATAGGCACCGCTCTGAAGGGACCCGGAAGGCACCGCTATTTCGTAGGTCTGCCCGGCCGCCGCGACGCCCTCATAGAGGGAGGAGACTTCGCGACCCTGCATATCCCACAGCGTAACACTCACGTGCTGCGTCTCTGAAACCCGGAAGGGGATCTTGGTCGACGTCGAGAACGGGTTCGGGTAGGGTGCCGCGAGGTCGAATCGATCGAGTGGGTTCTCCACACGCTGATCATCGATGGACGTGGTGACCGAGGACATTCGTGCAAAGGTGCAGTCATCACCCGCGAACTGGCAGTTGCTCGGCGGTTCAGGCAGTCCGTCGTGTTCGCCCTCAAATCCAATCTGTACAAAGGCTCCCGGCTCAATGCAGGCATTGTGGGCCAGTGGCGTCACGGTCACCCGGTTGCCACTCTTGGAATAGTCGGCGTTCCACATTTGCGATATGCTCATCGCCGATGGCAGGGTGAACACCAGTTCCCAGTTTCGAATGGCATCATCGCTCTCGTTGAGGATCTCGATGGTGTAGGTATATCCGGAAGCCCAGAAGGACGTGGGGGTCCAATCGAGTCGGATCCCGTTCGCAGAGTTGGCTACCTGCGAGTCCGCGCCGTCGGCGGGTACGATAGCGCAGAGGCCTCCCGTGGGTTCGGGTTCCTCGGGCTGATCCACAAAGTCATCCGGGTCTACAAACGTGCAGGGGAAACCGTTGAAGACGCAGGATTCCAGCGTATCGACCTGTCCGGTGTGCACGCCGCGGAGCGTCAGCCACACCGTCTCATCCGGAGCGATGGACTTGGTCCAGCCGCGACCCTTTACCTGATAATTGGCGCCGTTCCGGTTCCATTCACCGTGCTGGATATCAGTAATCAGCGAAGTTGACCGGAAGCGCAGATCCCAGGTATCAACAGGGATGTCGGTGACATTCTTCAGCAGGATCTGAGCTCTGAAATCGGTCACGCCCTTGGATGCCACCCACCAACCAACGTCCACGGCCAGGGTGTCGTGCTGGTTGCGCGGAGGGGCATTCTGTTCCTCGAACGAGCAGGTCTGCCCATTGAATGAACAGCTGGTCGGACGTGGGACATCATTGGGCGTCGTCATCGAGCCGTCTCCCGGCATGGTCCCATCCAGGGAGAAGAAAACGGATTCACCGGGCTCAATCCGGTGGGTCCAGCCCGCGCCGGTAATGATGTGCCGGCTCCCAATCAGGGAGAGCTGGGCATTGCGGACATTGTCCACGGGCGGATTCTGGTCAAATCCCAGAGACCACTCTTCAATGGGGTCCGGCGTCATGTTGGTCAACATGATGTTGGCCACATACGCGGAGCCGAAGGTGGTATCGACCCAGTAGATTACGCGCACATCCGCAGACTGCGGCGATGCGGCGACGGCGGTGGTGCCCCGGATGAACCCCGGCAGGGCAGCCATCACAAGAAGTAAGAGCAGCGCTTTTCGCGCTACGGCATGGGCAAGCATGGTTGGTCCAGATACACGGACGTGGCGCCGGGGAGCACCACAAGTATCAACGGTCAGGAATCCGAAATTCGTTGCCGGACGCCTGCGAAAATGCCCAAAGCGCCTCTGCGGGTTGGTTAGATTCCGGCCCCAACAACCTGTTCGAATCCATGGCTACGCGCTTGTCCACACTCCCCTCCCGACCAGGAGTCACCCTGACTCTGGGCCTGTTCCTGGCTTGGTTCGTGACCGACGTGACCGGTCAGTCACTGCAGTCACCGGCCGACTTCCTGGGCTACGAACTGGGAAGCAGGTTTTCCAGGCATCATCAGGTGGTAGACTACTTCGAGCATGTGGCTGCCAATTCTGACCGCGTCAGCCTGCAGCAGTACGGTGAGACCTACGAGGGCAGGCCGCTGATGTTGGCGTTCGTTGGAACGGAGGATCGGGTGGCCGATCTGGAAGCCGTCCGACGGGGCAATATGAGCAGGGCCGGACTTGATGAATCCGCCTCGCCGGGACAGGTCCCGATTGTGTGGCTGTCCTACAACGTGCATGGAAACGAGTCGGTAAGCACCGAGGCGTCGATGGCTACGCTGTATGAACTGGTAAGGCCGGGGGGCTCAAGCGAGTGGCTGGAGAACACGCTGGTGGTCATTGATCCGTGCATCAACCCCGATGGGCGCGACCGCTATGCCAATTGGTACAACGAGACCGTAGGCTTTCGGCCCAACGCGGATCCCGCAGCCCGAGAGCACCGCGAACCCTGGCCGGGCGGGCGCACCAACCACTACCACTTCGACCTGAACCGGGACTGGGCCTGGCAGACCCAGCAGGAGTCGCAGCATCGCCTTGCCCTCTACAACAGCTGGCTTCCACAGGTGCACGTGGACTTCCACGAGCAGGGCGTTGATTCCCCCTACTATTTCGCCCCGGCGGCCGAGCCCTATCACGATGCCATTACGGACTGGCAGCGCGCCTTCCAGGATTCGGTGGGGACCAACCACGCCCGTTACTTCGACAAGAACGGCTGGCTCTACTTTACTCGGGAGGTGTTTGACCTGTTCTATCCGGGCTACGGCGATACCTACCCCACCTTCAACGGCGGGATCGGCATGACGTATGAGCAGGGCGGCAGTGGTCGGGCCGGCCTGGCCATCCGTACTGCGGAGGGCGATACGCTCACGCTGGGAGACCGGATTGAACACCACCACACCACGGGGCTGAGCACGGTCGAAACCACATCACGTGTCGCGGACCGGGTACTGGATGAGTTCAGCCGGTTCTACAAGGATGCCGTCGAGCGTCCGCAGGGTACCTACCGGACGTTCATTATGAAGGCCTCCAGCGGATCACAGCGACTCGCTACGGTGGCGAGTCATCTGGACAAGTTGGGGATTGAGTACGGAACGGTTTCGACGCCCAGTCGCCGGGTCAACGGGAGAGACTATCGAACCGGCGCGTCGGCGTCGGCCCAGGCAGAGGCTGGAGATCTCGTGGTAAACGTCCGGCAGCCCAAAGGCGTGCTGACCCGCGTTCTCCTGGAGCCGGACCCACGGGTACCGGATTCGCTGACCTACGACATCACAGCCTGGGCACTCCCCTATGCCTACGGTCTGGACGCCGTTGCTACGGAGGCCGACATCCAGCCAACGGCGCCCTTCGAGGTCGAGCCGTCTCCTTCAGCGTCCGGGTCGCAGCCGTATGCCTACGCCCTGCGATGGGATTCACCGGAGGACGTGGCGTTCCTTGCTGCGGCTCTCCAGGCAGGAATCAACGCGCGCGTCAATACGGAGCCCTTCCGTACGCGTGGTGCGTCCTTTGAGGCGGGAACGGTTTTGTTCACCCGGGCCGGCAATGAGCCGCTTGGTCAGGCGTTCCACACCCGGGTGACTTCGCTGGCCGGCGACCACAACATCGAACTGACCCCACTCGCTTCCGGGCGCGTGCTGGAAGGTTCGGACTTTGGCTCCAACCGGGTGAGGTTCGTTACGGCGCCCAAGGTGATGGTTGCTACAGGCTCGCCGGTCTCGTCCTACAGCGCTGGCCAGATCTGGCACTGGTTCGAACAGCAGCTGGGCTATCAGGTCTCGATGGTCAATGCGGAGGATCTGGGAGGCATCGATCTGGATGACTACGATGTCCTGGTACTGCCCTCCGGTTCCTACGGACGGATTCTGACCGATAGTGTCCTCGATGATATCCGCACCTGGGTTCGCGGAGGCGGTCGCCTGGTGGCGATTGATGGAGCCGCCCGGTCTCTGGTTGGCAAGGATGGATTTGACATCCAGCGAAAGGAAGCCGCTGACGGCGATGACGACGATGAGCCGGCCGACAGACTCCGGGACTACGGGGACAGGACTCGAGCAGGCCTGACAGAGAACGTCTCCGGAGCGGTCTTCCGTACCCGGGTGGACCCTTCCCACCCACTGGGTTTCGGGATGGGTCGGGGCTACTACACGCTTCGCCGCAGCTCAAGCGGCTTCGAATACCTGGAGGACGGCTGGAACGTCGGCGTGATTGAGGCTGGCAGTCGATTGTCCGGCAAGGTCGGGGCAGAGGCCCGCGACGGCGTGGAGGAGAGCCTGGCCTTTGGTGCTCAGGACATGGGGCGCGGAGTCGTCATCTATTTGATGGACGATCCCCTGTTCAGGGCGTTCTGGTACGAAGGCCGGCTGCTGATGGGCAACGCGGTCTTCCTGAGCGGTCGCTGAGTCCGCCGCACGTTGGTGTAGGTGACGGGCCAATGGAGCCCGTCGCCATGAGCGGTACGGATCAGGTGCCCATGAGGCGGATCTGCCGACGGGCTTCCTTAAGCAGCTTCCGGAGCGCCTTGAAATGCACCATGTCGATGGCTGCATCCATGGGCACCCAGCGCGCATCGGTGATCTTCTCTTTCAGCTGAGGCGTGAAGGTTTCGGCGGAGGTCTTCATCACGTACCAGTGGGTGGTCTTGATCACGAAGCGCCGTTTCCTTGTGCGATAGGCGTGAATGGTCTTACCGATCTTCCAGATGGGCGTGACGTCATCAATGCCCAGTTCCTCCTGTACCTCGCGTACGGCGCAGCCGCGATTGCTTTCGCCACGATCACGCTTTCCCTTGGCGATGTCCCACTTGCCCCGGCGGTAGATCAGGACGGTCTCAAGCGAGTCCCCGGATCCCCGCACGAGTACGCCTCCGCCCGCATCGATCCGGACCGGAAAGCGAAACGGTCTGAGGTTCAGAATGTCCTGCGGACGCACTTCGCCCCGATCAACCGCCTCCCGTTTGACCACCAGGACCCTACGCGCCTTGGCCCTGGCCTTCTTCAGGGACTTGTACATGGGGCGCTTGACGTCAAGCCCATCCTCCTGAATCGAAGGAAGCTCGGACTTCTTGACGGGTACAAAAAGGAAGGGTCTTGATCGCATTGCGCGGAGTATACTCTGGGGAGTCGATCGCAACCTCGATGGCACACGATCACGGCCACGAACCACGCACCACGTCAATTGCTCCGGAGCACGTCAACGCCGTCCTGCTGGCCGGTGGCCGCTCCGTAAGGTTTGGCCGGGACAAGTCCAGCCTGTTGTGGAAAGGAGAGACTCTGCTGGAGCGAGGCCTGAGGGTGCTCCGGCAGGCGGTCCCTGAGGTTCGGGTTGGCTTGCCCCCGCAGGCAAGCGGTCAGCCGGAGGCTTGGTCTGACATCCGGCAAAGGGGCATCGTAGTGGAAGATGATCCCGTCGGGATAGGCCCACTGGGGTGCTTTCAAGCCGCTTTGGCGTCGGCCAGGACCGAGTGGACTCTCTTCATGGCCGTTGACCTCCCCTGGGTGGAATCAGACCACGTCCGACGGCTATTGGCAACGCCCTGTGGGCCGGACGGGGTGGTTGGCACAGACGGCCGGGAGATTCAACCCGCGTTTGCCGTGTATAATGTCAGCCTCCTGCGGCAGGTTCAGGATGCCATCCATCGGAAGCACTATGCGCTGAAAGGCCTTGTTGACCAAGGACGGTTTAGAACCTGTGTACTCCCGTCGGAGATTCTGAGAAACGTGAACCGTCCGCAGGATCTACCGGCGGACGAGTGACGAAAAGTTGCCTTTCTCACCACCCAAAGCCATATTGGCATTACTTGATATGACAAGTAGCCCAGTAGCCCTGGCCCCCCGCTCGTGAATTACGGATTCGTCATAGACAACGACTCGTGTATCGGGTGCCATGCGTGCTCGACAGCCTGCAAGAGTGAGAACTCGGTTCCGCTCGGGGTAAACCGTACCTGGGTCAAGAGTGTCGAGACCGGCGCATACCCCGACGTCACCCGTTCCTTCCAGGTAACCCGCTGTAACCACTGCGCCAATCCGCCGTGCGTGCGGATATGCCCGGTGACGGCCATGTACCAGCGGGATGACGGGATCGTGGAGTTCGACCCGGATATCTGCATCGGGTGCAAAGCCTGCCTTCAGGCCTGCCCTTACGATGCCATCTACATCGACCCCGAGACGGGATCAGCGGCCAAGTGCCACTACTGTGCGCACCGTGTCGAGGTGGGCCTGGAGCCGGCCTGTGTGGTGGTTTGTCCCGAACACGCCATTATCGCGGGCGATCTGGATGACCCGAACTCGGAGATTTCGCAGAAGGTGGCCCGCAACAAGGTGTCAGTCCGGAAACCCGAGCAGGGGACGGCACCCAACCTCTTCTACATTGGTGGGGACGATGCCGCGATGCACCCCACAGCCACCGATCGCACGCCCGCCACGTTTGCGTGGGCGGATGTGCTCACCGTTTCCTCCGGGGATGGAGCGCCGACATCGACAGGGTCCAGTCAGGGCCTTCCCGAGAACGGCCCCATCCAGATCGGCGAAGGAAGAATGGCCGAGCAAATGGTTCAGGTGGTCTGGAATGCCCAGCACAAGGTGCCGTGGCACTGGCCGGTACCCGCTTATCTGGTCACCAAAGCCATCGCCTGCGGTCTCTTCCTTCTTGCGGCCTGGCACGGCCTGACAGGAGGCACACTTTCCAGCGGAGAGTGGACCGGTCTGGGCTTCTGGAGCGTGGCCTTCCTGGGAGTCACCACGGCGTTCCTGGTCTTCGATCTGGAGCACCCGATGCGTTTCCTTCGGATCCTTACCAGGCCTCAGTGGAAGAGTTGGCTGGTTCGGGGCGCATTCATACTCGTAACCTTCTCGCTCCTGACCACCGCCTGGGTAGTCCTGGAGGGGATGGCTTGGCTGGAAATGACAGATGGCGGCATGGCGGCGCAGGTCAGGCCCTGGATTCTCGGGCTTGGCATTCCGCTGGCGATTGGAGCCGCGGCCTACACGGCGTTTCTCTTTGGCCAGGCCGAGGGGCGCGACCTCTGGCAGAACTCGCTCCTCCCCGTGCACCTGCTGATCCAGGCCATCATGGCAGGTTCGGCCTTCGGCGTCCTGATCTGGGCCGACTCTGACTTCGGATCCATACTTCGGACCGTCCTGCTGATTTCGGTAATCGTCGATATGGCAACCATCTTCCTCGGCGAGGTCTGGATGCCGCACGCCTCGGACACCGCTGCCCGGGCTGCGCACGAGATCACCCACGGCAGGTACCGTCGCCACTTCTGGATCGGTGCAGTACTCGCTGGACACGTCATCCCGGCAGGCCTCCTGCTCGCCGGTTCGCCGTTGGCCGCCATGGCTGCCGGCGCACTGGTACTTGTCGGCCTCTACATCTACGAGTGGGCCTTCGTCACCGCACCTCAGGAAATCCCGAACTCGTGAGTAGCAAGAAAACTGATATCGCGGCCCGTAAGGCGAAGGACCTGATGGAGACCATGGCCTCCCAGCCCGGCGCTGTTGCCGGTTCGCGGGATTTCGGCCTTCCGGTGTACTCCGAGAGCAAGGCCGTTCCCAAGAAGGTGCCGCTGACAGAGGTGGTCCATCCGGACGGCCGCATGAGCCAGTACCCGCCACCGTCCGAATGGGACAAGTGGGTTGAGTGGGACGGCAAGGCGTGGCCGAAGAAGGTGGCCCGCGAGTACACGCTGGTACCGACGGCGTGCTTCAACTGCGAAAGCGCCTGTGGTTTGCTGGCGTACGTGGATCGCGAGACGCTTGAGATTCGCAAGTTTGAGGGCAACCCGGTGCACCCGGGCAGCCGCGGCAGAAACTGCGCCAAGGGTCCTGCCACCATCAACCAGGTTTACGACCCGGAACGCATTCTCTACCCGCTGAAGCGGGTCGGCGAGCGCGGCGAAGGAAAGTGGAAGCGAATCACCTGGGAGCAGGCGCTCGAGGAGATTGCCGAGAAGATGCGCGCCAGTCGCGAAAAGCGGCGGGACGGCATCATGTATCACGTGGGACGTCCGGGTGAAGACGGCTACACCAACCGGTGTATCCAGGCCTGGGGCGTTGACGGCCATAACAGCCACACCAACATTTGCTCGAGTGGAGCCCGCGCGGGCTACATGTTCTGGGCAGGATTTGACCGACCGAGCCCTGACCACGCGCACGCACGCGTGATTCTTCTGATCTCCAGTCACCTGGAGACCGGACACTACTTCAATCCGCACGCCCAGCGGATCATGGAGGCCAAGCAGAAGGGCGCCAAGCTGATCACGTTTGATCCGCGCCTGTCCAATACGGCCTCCAAGAGTGACGAGTGGCTGCCCACATGGCCCGGCTCTGAGCAGGCTGTGCTGCTGGCGATTGCCAATCACCTCATTCAATCGGGCAAGTACAACCGGGAATTCCTCCGGAAGTGGGTGAACTGGGAGGAGACGCTCGATTTCTTCCGGACCAACCCGTTCCCGGAGCGCAATCTGGACCTTTCGGGTATCCCGGATCGCGGTGAGGGACCGTATCCGGCAAAGGCCTTCGAGGTGTTCGAAGACTTGCTTCGCCAACTGTATTCCGAGTTCACCTTTGAAAAGGCAGCCGCCGAATCACAGGTGCCCGTTGAACGCATTCGCGAGGCCGCGGAATACATCGCCGACTGTGACGGTCGCCTGGCCGCACACACCTGGCGCTCGGCGTCCATTGGAAATCTTGGGGGGTGGCAGGTGGCCCGCTGTCTGTTCTTCCTGAACGTCCTGACCGGCTCTGTCGGGACGAGGGGAGGGACCTCTGGAAACAGCTGGAATAAGTTCGTTCCAAAGCCTTTCGATCAGCCACCGGCGTTCGAGGCCTGGAACGAACTCCACCTGCCCCATGAGTGGCCGATGGCCTTCTACGAGATGAGCTTCCTCCTCCCCCACTTCCTGGAGGAAGGGCGCGGAGACATAGACGTCTACTTCTCCCGGGTTTACAATCCGATGTGGATCAACCCGGACGGATTCATGTGGCTCAAAGCCCTGAAGGACCGGGAGAAGATGAAGTGCCACATCGCACTCACACCCACGTGGAACGAGTCCGCATGGTTTGCGGACTACGTGTTGCCCATGGGTCACGCCGGCGAACGGCATGACCTGATGAGCCAGGAAACCCACTCTGGACAATGGGTGGCATTTCGCCAGCCGGTCGGCCGCGTGGCGCGAGAGCGCCTCGGAAAGCCGGTCACGCACACCTGGGAGGCCAATCCCGGGGAAGTATGGGAGGAGAACGAGTTCTGGATTGAACTCTCGGCGCGCATGGACCCGGACGGCTCCATGGGCATCCGGAAGCACTTCGAAAGCCCGTATCGTCCCGGTGAGATCATCACGATTGACGAGTACTACCGCTGGATCTTCGAGAACTCGATTCCGGGGCTCCCAGAGAAGGCTGAGGCGGAGGGCCTCACACCGCTGGCCTACATGCGGAAGTACGGAGTGGTGGAGGTCGTTGCCGAGAACTACGAGCCCTACGCGCGATCCCTGAAGGCTGATGCGCCTCAGAAGGACCTGCACCGCCGGGTGTCCGAGAACGGCAAGAACGTGGGTCTGGATGTGGACGGCAGCCTGGTGGAAGGCTTCGGCACGCCTACCCGGAAGCTGGAGTTTTTCAGCCAGACACTGCGAGACTGGGGCTGGCCGGAAATCGAGTATGTCCTGCCGTGGACGCTCAAGTCCCACGTCCATCCGTCCAACATTGACCGGACCAAGGGGGAGATGCTCCTCCTACCCAACTTCCGGCTTCCGACGCTCATTCACACGCGTAGTGCGAACGCCAAGTGGCTCTACGAATTGAGCCACAAGCACCCCATCTGGATCCATCCGGTGGATGCGAACCGGCTGGGCGTGCGGTCAGGCGAACTCGT
>JABDJZ010000074.1 GCA_013003255.1 Rhodothermales bacterium | reverse complement strand
GCAGCAGGGACTCCGCGATGTCCTCTCGAAATGGGTTGTCCCGCGCGTAGGTCGAGATGAACTCCCCGTCCGCGTTCTGCGCGGCGATCCAGTCCGCGGACCGTGCATACTGGGCGTCAAAGGAAGTGTGGCCCGCCTCGTGGACCAGCACTTCCTCAAGGAAACCGTCGGCCAGGTGGCGTTCTCCGTAGACCGTATGCAGGAGAATCGAGTTGTTGCCCCCGCCTGCTGCCGCAGCGCCTCCATTGATCCACACTTCGTGCATGTCCTTGCGCATGGAGGTGGAGAGTTGTCCGATCGGTGGGGCGTAGCGGGTTACGTGCTCCTCGGCCGCTTCCCGGCTTCCGAACTCCGGGTTGATGATGAACTCGGCCGTGGTGCCATCATCGAAGCTGACCTCAAAGACGTAGGCTTCCACTTGAATCCAGGCCGCCGGCCGGCGATCGTAGATGGTCCGCATGCCGCGACCCGTATAGGAGTGACCCGCATAAGCCGTCGGGTCATCCGGCGTGATGATATCCGGGTCTATCCAAACCGTCCCGCCGTAGGGTGGGTCCTGGTGGCCAGCAAAGGCCAGGGAGACCATGAACAGCAGCAGCATTCGCATGCGCGCACTACGGACATGCAGACTCAGGGGTCCCTGATTTCACTGTATCCGAAGCGCGGCGGGTGGCCTATTATGAACCTCCGTCATCCCCCAAGCGCCCATGGACACCTTCACCTTTACCTCCCACTCTGTCCGCCCGGGCCAGAAGGATCACGGATTCGTGGAGATCGAGATCCGTGGCATCATCGTCAAGCTCCCGGTTTACCTGATCAACGGCGCCGAGGAGGGACCGACGTTGGTAGTGACCGCCGGAATCCACGGGGGCGAGTACCCGTGTGTGGAGGCCGCCACCCGCCTGGGCCAGTCCATCGACCCTACCAAGCTCAAGGGACGGATGCTCATTGTCCCGAGCGCCAACCCCATCGCATTCAAGGCCCGCAGCATCTACGTCACGCCGGTAGATGGACTCAATCTCAACCGCCAGTTCCCTGGGGATCCCGAGGGCACCTTTACCAGGGCATGGGCCGCCTGGCTGTTTCGAAACGTCATCTCACGCGGCGACCTCTACATCGACATGCACGGTGGTGACATGATCGAGGCCCTCGTCCCTTTTGTCTCGTTCAACCTCACCGGTAACGAGGCGGTTGACCGGACGGCCCGACGGATGGCGGAGGCCTATGGAATTCGAGCGATGCTGGTCAAGCGAGACACGGGGGGACTGGCTGGCACCACCTACGCGGCGGCCGCTCGCGACGGGATCCCGGCCCTCCTGACCGAGGCTGGTGGTCAAGGTGTCTGGAACGAAGACGAGGTGGACATTCTTCAGTCTGGCGTTCGGCGGGTGATGACTGAATTCGAG
This sequence comes from Rhodothermales bacterium, assembly GCA_013003255.1. GTDB lineage: Bacteria > Bacteroidota > Rhodothermia > Rhodothermales > UBA10348 > JABDJZ01. The sequence goes on along the minus strand of JABDJZ010000074.1, from coordinate 23,164 downwards.
ATGTATGAGCCCGTCGATGACCCTGGCGAAACTGCAGTGGAGCTGGGCGGCTGGGAGTGGCTCCGGTCAGCGCACGAGGGGCTGTTCTACCCCAGCGTATCCGTGGGGGACCACGTGACCGAGGGGCAGTTCGTTGGACGAGTGGCGGACATCTTTGGCGAAACGCTCCAGGAGGCGCATGCACCGGTCAGCGGAGAAGTGCTCTTCCTGGTCACCTCACTGGCCATCAATGATGACGACCCCTTGATGGCAATCGCCTACTCCTAATGCCATGTCCGACGCTGCGGCCACTTCGGTAGGCAGGCGCTCCTGGCTCCTGGTCCTCGCGCTCACGATCCACGTCCTTGAGGAGGTGTGGACCTTCCCTGCCTGGGCGACCCTGCATTTCGGCACCACGACTACCGAGTTCTTCCTGGTCTCGCACATCCCCCTGTTCGCGGTGGCCATTTGGTGCGCCTGGGGGGCATCGCGATCACCGGCGGTTGGAGGTAGCGTCTGGGTCTTGCTCGCCTACGTGTCCGCGCTGGTGGTGAACGTGGTGTTTCACCTCAGCGCCACGCTCATTCTGGGCGAGTACGGCCCCGGCTTGGCAACGGCCGTCCTTGTGTTTCTGCCGGTGGCCTGGATTCTTGGTCCCGCGACCGTTCGCGCATTGAGTTCCGCAGGCGCCCGGTCAGCCGTGGGAGTCGGCATTGTAGCGTCCATGGTGGTGATCTGGTCTTTGACGACAGAGGCCCCAACCCTTCGGTCCTCGACCTTACCGTCCATCACGGACACCGCCTACCTGCAGGCTGACCTCTGGAATGACGGCCAGGCTGAGATGGCCTTCTACCGCGTGGAACGGACGCAAAATCAGTACGGCCAGGACGCTGACCAACAGTTTCTGGTTGGCACCTACCTGGTGAAGCATGACTTTGACCCGGCCGCCGGAAGCAAGGCCACGGCGTCATCGACCGATGCCGTTTCCGCGTTCAAGTATGCCCTGTTCTATGAGTTCGAGAGCCTGTCATATGAGTACAAGCGGAGCTGGGTGGCCAACCTCAGGCAGGCCGACCTCGCCCCGCTAAAGGCCTCTTTCGCCAGTTTTGACTGGTGCGCCAACCAATATCGCGAGTTTGTATTCGGGTCCGATGGCGCTGTGGATCACCTCTTCCGTAGCGATGATTACGGCAATGCGACCGACGCATGGCTACTCGGCCCCGGGGTGTATCCGCCGGCGGCGATCCCCGTTCTGATTCGGGGCCTGGACCTGTCGGATGGACCTGTGACGTTTCGCGTGCTGACTCACGAGGGATCAACTGTTCGCGCAACCGCCTCGCTGGAGGGTTCGGAGGTTCGGGGCGGGCTGGACGCTCAGCGAATCAGTCTCAGCTATGACGGCGTGGTGGAATCGCTGATCGGAGAGGACACCGCACCCCGCGAATTGTGGTGGCGGTCCACCGGGCCGGACCGGAGGCTCATTGCCCTTGAGGCGACCGATGGCCGGTACTCGATGGAGTTGGTGGAGCTACTTCGGTCTCCCTACTGGGAGGAGGACGTTTACGAGCGGCTGGAGATAATTCGGGAGCGGCCGTAGAGCCGCGTGTGTACGGTCTTTTGAGCTAGCGACGGATCGGTCTGCTGGCCGACTGAGTGTGTACCACCTTCCAGGCATCATCGACCCAGCGGAATAAGTAGGTCCCGTGTCCAGTGTTGTGAATGTCGCGCCCATCCGAGGTGGTCAACTTGATCTCGGTATCGACCACCGCCCAAGCGAAAGCGCCTTCGAAATGGGTCTGGATGTTGGAAAAGCCCAGCTGAAGTCCCAACTCAGCCTCCGGCTCCACGTGGTTTATTACGAGGCCCTCGAGGCCCTCATTCTGGCCACCGCCCTCGAAGTAGCGGGCGCCATCCCAATCCAGAAAGTGCTGGTAAAACGGCGTCCCGTCTCCGTTCTCCCAGCCGAGGCGAACGTCCTCCAGGATGGCCTCCAGAAGTGCCGAATCGTGCACGGGGGCTGCAGCGTCCGCGGCCTCTGTGTGTTGATGTTGATGGTCCTGCGCGTGCAAGTCCGGGGTCCGCGTCTTCCAGCGCCTGATCTCGTCCCACACGCCAGGCGCTTCGGCGCCCATCACCCAGATCGAGATTCCCCGGAGCTCCGGGCGAAATGCCTCCAGCTTCGCCCGAAGGGCCTGACCATCTTCGATGAAGAGCCACTGATACGTTCCCTCCTGCTCCCAATAGGCCAGGGACGCGCCGACGTCCGGAAGCCATTGCGGCGTGGTGCCGCCGGCCTCAAGCAGTTCGTGCACCCGTCGGTAAGGCACTTCACGGCCTACCGGCCTGAGCCCGGTCCGCTCCGAATGGTGCGCCTCCCAGTGGCCTGAGTAGAAGGGCATCCCCAGCGAAATCCGCGCGGGGTCGACGCCTTGGACCAGCGCGAATTCCAGCATCCGGTCTGTCCATGCCAGACCCGCAATCGGGCCGGGCGCCGTGGCCCCACCATGTTGTGCGTAAGTCATCAGCGAGATGAAATCGCCGATTGAGTCCATCGCGGCCATATCGAACATGTTGCGCCAGTTGTCGGCCATGTAGCGGGCGAAAGGGCTCTCGCCCGTAATCCCGTCCGTCGGCACAACCGCGATGGACAGAGACATTCCTGCCGCGTGCAGGGCCTCCGCCGTCTCGGCGTAGAAGGCCGTCATCTTGTCGCGGTAGGAGACGTGGAAGTTCTCGAAGTCGAACTGCCAGCCATCGAAGCCGTGGCGCGTTCCGATCGCGACCATCGAGTCCACGGCCGTCTGCCGGGCAGCCGGGGAATCCAGGACTGTGTGCATCAACTCCTGATTGAATCCCGGATTGACGATGAGCGGGATCACCTGGATATCCAGTCGGCGGGCCTCCTCGAGCAGGCGGGGATCCACCTGACCCCGCACCACACCCAGTGTGTCTACCCGGAAGGCCTGCGGTGCGATGATGTCGATCACATCCGCGTGCGTGACCATCGAGTCCACGGCCGTAGCGCCCGAACCGTGGGCGTAGATGAGAACCTCCTGTGACGCGGCAGGTGCGGCGACCAGGAAGGACAGCAGGATCAGACGGAACATGGCGCCGGGCATGAGTGGAACGGCACGATAGGACCGGCCGCGCTCTGTTGCCAGACTAGAACGCGTCGGCGGGCACCCCCTGGTTTACCCGCACCTCGGACACATTGAAGGTGGCCGTGAGGCCTTCGCCCGCCGTCAAATCCTCAATCCGCTTCATCGAAGCCTCCAGGCGGGAGCGAAGCAGCGCCGCGTGCTCAGGAGGCATATGGGCCAGCCGGGATTCCATCTCTTCCATGGACGCCCTGGCCCTGGCCAGTTCGTCGGGATCCACACCGGCGTTGTCCCCTGAAACGTGGACCGACGAACGCCACGGATACAAGAGGCCGTCCGTGGTCCTGAAGTCCTCAAATCGGATCTCAATGTGCCTGACATCACCATCCTCGCTGACCTCGAGATCGGCGCCTCGAACCACCCACTCCTGTTGATCCACGAAGAGGTACATGGATTTGAGTCCCTCGCCCGCTTGTGCCGGATCCACTTCCAGCACCCAGACCGGAGCGCCTCCCATTGTGGCCTCCCCGCTGAGCATCACCCCGGTTCCGAAGCGCTGACGCACCACATAAGGATTGTCCATCGAGAACCGGGTGGTCATGTTGCCCAAGGCGGCCTGCCCCGCTACCGTCCCGACCTCGAATCGCGTCGCGCTACTCCCAGAGGATCTCCGATAGTGTGACGTGAAAGCGTCTGACACAACCGTGTAGTTGTCGATGCCCGCGCTTCGCGCTTCGAATGCCTCGATCATCTGGTCGAGGACCTCCGCGGCGGTTGGCTGCGCCAGGGCCGAGATGCTGGTCAGCAGCATGGCCAGCAGGAGAGCGGGGAGTCGAGATATACGCATGGCTCGAAAGGGGGGAATCGATATTGGTTAAACGCGACCCTTTCGCCCGGGAGGGGTCACGTTCGTTCCAAAATTCTGCCTGACTTGACGGCCAGCCTACTGGGACCGGTACGTCACCGTCATCATCCACAGCGCGTAGTCCGGGTCCAACTGTTTTAGTCGTGCCAGCACGCGGTCACGAAAGCCTCCCTCAATAAGGGGACCCTGGCCGGGCCACAGGCGAAACTTGATGCGCAGGTAGTTCCATCCGCCCTCCCCCGTTTTCTGGACGCCCATGAATTCAGGTTCCGTGAGCACGATGGCCGGAAACGCTGCATGCATCCCCTCCGCTACCGGCTTGACCGCTGCAAGTACCGCGTCGGCGTCTGTCTTGTCTGAGATGGTCACGTCCAGATAAGCGCGCACGTACCCGTTGCGGTAGCGACCAATCTGGATGATGTTGCGGTTGGGGATGTGCACCTGCTGGTCCAGCAGGTTGATGAGCGTCGTAAATCGAAGTCCGATCCTGTCAACCCGACCGGTATTGCCTGACAGGTCGACCATTTCGCCGACGTTCAGCGTGTCTGAGAAGATCAGCGTCAGGCCCGTTACCACGTCCTGCACAAGGCCCTGAAGTCCGAAGCCAACTGCCAGACCAATCACCGTGGCGCTGGCCACGTAAGTCTCCAGGGAAATGCCCGCCTCCTGGAGAAGCAGGCCGACCGCACCGAAATACACCGCAAACGTGAAGGTGCTCACCACCAACGTGGCTACCGTGGCCAGCCGCGGATAGCTTCGGATCTGCCCCGAACTGACGCGGTGGGGATTCAGAAACCGATCGCCGAGATGCTGCACGCCGCGGGCCAGCAGATGACCGACGAGGGCCAGCACGATTATCGCCACCACTCGACCAGCGGTTGGCAGATCAGCTATCCAGGAAGTGAGTGATTCCAGCATGCGAGCCAAACGCCGGGTTGAGCCGGCCGTTTCGTGGCCAGCCTGCGATTTCCGCGATACCAGCTGCAGCGTCTCGAAACGACCACACCCAATTCATACCGCGAGCCGCCCCGACTTCGTATTATCTGCGCTCGGCGCTCAGCGCCCCACCTGCCCCGGTGGCGGAATTGGTAGACGCATGCGACTCAAAATCGTATGTCCTTTGGACGTGTGGGTTCGAGTCCCACCCGGGGTACAATTGAGCCAGTGCAAGTACCTGGCAGACAGCATGTTACGCGATAATGGAGCCTTCAGGGAAAGGACCTGGGAAAGGATTTTCGCCGGAAATCGCTGGCTCCTGGCTCGCCCCTGAGGTGCTGTCAGTCGCAAAAGAGCGGGGCTACCGGATCAAAGGAAACCCGGGCTCGGCCTGGCTGGTGTGGAGCGACAGGGCCGGCGAGTACTTCCGGGACCACCACCCGGGCGCGATGCCCGTCGACGCTCTTTTCAGCCTGCCGAATCCATGGCGACCTGACTTCAATCAGCCATTCTTGGTCCCAGAATTTGCTCAGGAGATCGCGGGCGATGCGCGGTTCTTGAACCTGGACGCTCCTGACAGTCTAGAAAGCCTCTCCTATGCCGAGGCCCTGCTCGTCCGAACGGAACTCTCAGAGCGCCTCACCTCGGCCGAGGCTTCGATCTGGCCCACGCTGCTCGAGATCCGCGAGGTGCTGCGCGTTTGGTGGGCCGAGTGGCGTTCGGCCGACCCTGATGGAGAAACACCCTATGCAATATTGGATCTCTGGTCGGACGTTCGAGTGGGATCGTCGCCGGGTTTGGAGGTGGTCGATCGAGCCTTCGGAGCATCAAAATCCGAAGCACTTGCAGCCGCGCAATCGAATGGCTTTAGGAACGGATTACAGCAGCGTAATATGGGGCTGGAAGTTTACAAGGTTGAGAGCGTTTGCAAGAATTACATCAACCTCGGAGGACAAATCTCGAGGGCGACGTTCAGCCAGTTAGACTCCAGGCCGGAAGCCAGACCGGTCGCCGATACCTCACCGGATCCACGATTCCGGTTCGGTACGCAACGAGGGGGGTATGAGTGGACCTGCGATCACCTAGATCTCTCCTGGAATCAGAGGATCGAGCTGTACACCTCGGAATCCATGGAGGCCGGAGTTAAGCCTCGCTTCACTGACGTCGGCAGCCTGAAGAACAATTACTACAGGGAGCGGAAGCGTCAGACCAACATCGACCGGGGTTGACAGAGACGGAGTCATCGATAGACATCAAGCGATGTCTTTTTCAGTCACTCCTCAGTTTCTTATTCGCGGAATAAAGGACCTAGAATTGGATAACGAAAACAAACGTTATCTCTATGATCGGTTCGACAGTCTCCCTAATTGACCAGACAGAGCTGCTTCAGGCTGTCCGGCAGGAAATACGCTCTGAGTTCGATGCGCTCCGCCAGGATCGGAATGCTCGCCCCCTGGCCTCGACCTCCGATATTCTCACCGAACGGCAGGCGTGCGAGTACACGAGACTCTCACGATCCACACTCCAGCGCGCGCGACGCCGCGGGGCTCTCACGACGGTCGGCGTCGGCCGGACTATTCGGTATCGACGCGGGGACCTTGACGCGTTGCTCCTTGCCGGAGCCAAACCGACTTCGGCTGTTGCCCCTTCTCTACGCGGGCGGACATACAGCGCCGGAGACCAGCGTGTATAGGAAACTCCCCGAGGGACTTCCCTGGCGGGAGGCGCTCCTGTCGACGCTTCGCGCTCGACCCGGTGGACAGGGATACAAGTTCTCTTGCGCATCGCCCGGGCACCCGGATGAGAACCCCAGTGCCACTCTCACTTTCAAGCTGGCTCCGGATAACAGGGGTGACATGGCGTTGGTCTACTGTCATGTGTGCAAGGGCAATCAGCCCACTCTGGCGGCCCACGATCTCGTCCCCTCCGATCTTTTTGAGTACTCGAAGGCCGCTGACGAACCAGAGACCTCCAAGCCAATCGAGCGCTACCACGTGTACACTGACGAGGAGGGTAGGCCAGCGCACCGTGTGAAACGAAACGCAGGAAAAACCTTTCAGCAGTCCCGGTGGGACCAGAGTTCAGAGCGCTGGCACTCCGGGCTCGGCGGCTGCAAGACCTACCTCTATCGCCTCCCGTCGATTCTCACTGCGGTAAAGAACGGCCAAGTCATTTTCGTCGTGGAAGGCGAGAAAGACGTTGAGACTCTTGAGCGCTTCGACTTGTCGGCCACCTGCAATCCTATGGGGGCCGATGCCTGGCGTCCTGAATACTCGCAGTATCTCGCCGGAGCCGAAGTCGTTGTCATCGCCGATAATGACGATCCGGGGCGTAGGCATGCCAAGAAGGTCGCGTCGTCCCTTCTCGGAACCGCTAAGTCGGTCCGAGTCGTCACCTCCCTACCGGGAGCAAAGGAGGGAGGTGATGTAACAGATTACCTGCTGAAGAATGGGGGCACGATAGAGGAACTGCGGAGACTGGCAGAAGAGCAGTCCCCCTTTGGAGACCGGGACCTGGCGACTCAAGAGACGATTGCCAGCAAATCACCTCAGTCCTGGACGTTCGCATTGTCCGACTTCCTTGATCTTGACTTTCCCGAGGCCAGGTTCCTGGTTGAAGGCGTACTGCCGGAGGGGGTGACGCTTCTCGGCGGACGGGCCAAAGCGGGGAAGACCTATTTGCTCTTTGGCCTTAGTGTCGCTCTGGCCTGTGATCTTGAACCTTTTTCGGAGAACTGGGATGGATGAGCCCGATATGTTCGTCTTGTACATTCATGCAGATCCAGGGCCGCGGAGAGTCATCCAAGCTAGGTTTAGGCGCATGCTCGACGGCCGCCGGCCGGCAAACTTCGATATCGCCTTCGAATGGCCGCGAGGAGATGAGGGCGTTTCGCGACTCGAAGGGTGGATTGCTCAAAAACGAGCGTCTCATAAGAACGCCAGGCTTGTGATCGTGATAGACACGGTGGAGCACGTCTTGGAAAAGCCAAAGGGGAACGCCTACGAACAAGCCGTGGCGGCGTACTCACCATGGGCCCGACTGGCACATGGACAGGTCGGAGTTTCCCTAGTTCTTGTGACTCACACCACCAAAGCCTCCTGGGACGACGTCTTCGACAGCATTCAGGGCTCGACCGGGGCCCAGGGCGTAGTGGACACTATCGCCGTCTTCCAGCGGCAGGCAGGAAAGGATGGGCTGGCCGAGTTGTGCCTACGCGGCCGTGAACTTGCTGAGACAAGAGTGAACTTCCGTTTCGGCTCGGAAGAGGGTAGGTGGCTCAAGGAAGACATGGGCGACACACCGATGCAGCCCTCCGTGCAGCGTCAGATGGCTGTCGATGCGATACGACACTTTGGCCAGTTTGCGAGACGCCCGAGCGCTCAGGAAATCCATGCGCGGATGCAAGAGCATGCCGGGTATAAAGGCACAGCCAGCACAGTCAGGACTCTTCTTCGCAGGGTTGTTGATGACCCGAATTCTGGCGTCTGTTGGGAACGTGGCTCCGGCTACTACATGGCTGGCTCACCCACCCCCCCTATAGACAACGTAGACAGCGAAGACAGGGAGATCAGGTCGGCGTCCACGTTGTCTACACTGTCCGCGGAACAGCAACTCGAGACCTGACTCCGGAAGCACCGCCTCTGCCCCGGGCAGTGCAGACCCAAACTTCGCCCGGTAGTCACTTCCCCCCATTGGGCGACTCATGACAGGCCTGCAGGCGAAGAACCGGGGCATGAACACACTACAGGCAGTGGTCTACACGAAAAAACGTTCTTTTGGACTCGGGGAATCCCGTGAACCAGAAAGCCGAAATGGTTCGAAGTTGCTGAACGTTAGGGCCGGGTCAAGGTGCGTGCTAGCAGGAATGGCTTTCTACTGGTAGCAGGCCCACCAAGGAACGAGGTGCCCATTCCCTACCACCATCACCCCCCCTTCAGACGGCCCAAAACGGACTGGCGGACCGGTCTGAATCACAGTCAGTTGGTACCACCCTAAACGGGCCTTTTTAGTACCGCCAGCTCGGTATTCAACACAGGCTGTCAGGGTTATGAGTTTCAGTCCTCAAATATGACTGAAACGAAACCCGGGCTGAACCAGCTTTTTTCGGAGCAGACTCGGCGGCGACAGAATCAGCAGGGTTCGCCGCGGTGGCAAAGCCTCACGACTCGTACGTCCCGACGCCCAGTTCGCGGCGAACCGTCCCGCCGGGCCGACACAAACTGGGGAGCATATGTGGCAGCGCCCTTGATTCGACAAAAACGTCTTCGGAAAAAGCCTCGACTACCCGCCGACTCGGTGCTGTCGTTGTGCCGACTTCTCGACGGACCTCCACGAAATGGGCGATCTCGTACGTCCGCATTTAGACGATCTCCACACCGGGCGCGATTGCGATGGCCGGAGTCATGCTCGAGGAGTTCGAATCGGGGCGGTAGGCTGAGCAGCCTTCGGGCCCCAGACTCGCCAGGCCACAGCGTTCGCAGAGTCATTAGGCTAGTCCCCCGGGTGGCTGCCCCCTAGGAGCTCCGTTCACTCGGGACGATGGGTGCGCCTACCAAGCTTGCTTTTTCTGAGCCGGCTCGGCGGTCCCAAATCGGAAGGGTTCTGGCCGAGCCCGGGGGCCAGGAAACGAATCCGAACGCCGAATGAAGACTTTGCCCGAGATCTCAAAAGCGTCGGTTTCCAGGAGCACCAAAGCCTGAAACCGATGAGCAACTCCGCCACTTGGGAGTTCTACTCCGACAAGGCTAGCGACCACCGGAGGAGACGGACATCCCCAAAACGGCAACCTCGTGGGAGCCGCGACCGAAGGCTACAAGTCCAAGGACTCGTCTAGGTTCCGGCACCCACCCGCCGGCACGGGGCATGCCAGTCTTGTTGCCTTTGCCTTTGCCTTTGCCCAGGACCATGACTTGCGACCGGCCATAATCCGATACCTGTCGGCGAGGCACTTCGGCCGGGCGCAGTCCGGGTCGCAGGGTCGTCAACACCCTCGCCCTCCGCACGCTGCCCCAAGTTGGGCCACCGCCTTGAAAGCCTCGTGTCGCAAGTGGTCCGGCTTCCTTCATCTTAGGTGATGGGCACCGGGCACTCCCATGTCGGGAAGGCCGGAGTGGGTGCCCCCGAGGCACCCTTTCGCTCGCGGAGGCGGGTACTCGGACCAAACCTCCCAACCGCGATCCTCGATTGGCACCCTTCGGAGTCCGCCTTTTCTCGTCCAGCTCGGCGAGTGGTCCACCTCATTCGCCCCTGGGGGTGGGCCCCCAAAGGCCCCCATTAGACTCAGGCGGCAGGTACTGATACCAGATTTGCTTTTGGGGGGCATCGTGAGGCGAAGACTACCTGGGTTCGCCCTGGGTGAATCTTGCTAAGACGGTTGAGGCCCATTGCTCGCGAGGCATGTCTAGCGATCCGAAACCGAACAACCACCGTGAGGTAGGGCTACGCGATGGTGCAGCTTCTCAGATTCAATACCCGTGTGAGGCTGCTGCTGCCGTTGCGCATGCTGGTGGGACCCATTGGCCCTCAGGACCTCGATGCTCGACTGGGTACCTTTGATACGCTTTCCTCGATCTTATCACACGCTCACCGCGCGGGGGATCCGTCCATCCATCGTGGCCCCACCCCTTTCTTGTCCCTCGGGTATTATCTTCGCGTACGACAACCGGATTGACTATCAATGCTTGAGTTCACAGCCGCGGCGAGAAATGTTCATTCGCAATATGGCGAAGATGGGGTCCTTGCCTGGACTCTCGATCAACTCGGGATCTCAAGCGGCAGTTTTGTCGAGTTTGGAGCCTGGGATGGCGTTCACCTTAGCAACTGCCGTTATCTCTTTGAACAGGGGTGGCGTGGATGCTTGATTGAAGGGGACTCGGATCGATTTCGGGACTTGGAGAGGACATACCACGGCGAGACCCGGGCAAAGCTCGTTTGTGCCTTTGTCGAAACCTCCGGAGTCAACAGTCTTGACTCGCTCCTCGAGAGGGCCGGGATCGAGTCGGTCGACCTGGCATCGATCGACATCGATAGCGATGACTATGCTGTTTGGAAAAGTCTTACGCGATTCAGGCCACGAGTCGTCATCATCGAGTACAATCCGACAATTCCTTTTGACACCAGGTATGTGAATCCACCGGGGAAGAATCGGGGCAATTCGGCACTATCCCTGGTCGAGCTGGGCCTTGAGAAGGGCTACGACTTAGTTGCCGGCACACGGGGTAATTTGGTTTTCGTTGATTCCAATGACCGCCCAACCAAGCTCGACGCCATTAGCCTCCAGTCACTCAAGGACGCGGTTGGGGGTGGCTTCAGATTCTTTTTTGGGATGGATGGGACCTTCTTGCGAGAGGCGGGCCACACCATCCGGGAAACAGAGGTCTACCGCGTTCCGTGGACCGACTACATGGCGGCGCAGCCTCTGCCTCGGTTCTTGCGGCACTTCGATTCTCGGTCACGCCTCAAGAAGATAGTAGGCGCGGTACTCCTCCTGATAACCAGACCCTTTTCCGCGATTAGAATGGCTCAGGACCAGCGAACCAACCCGCGCCCTGCTGAAAGACAGATCTACGAAGAAGAAATCGGCGGCGGGCCGGATCCCCAGGTCTGACAAGGCCTCGGCCTCTTTGTAGTGTTCTGCGTGCGCTTGAAAGCGAACCTTGTCTGGTACGTGGTGCGGTATTGACTGCCGAAGTCCTACCGTCAAATAGCGCGCGTGTCCGAGACTGTGCCTTTAGTCCCCAGAGGGCGGCGGCCGACCTCTGGGGAGCCCGCGACGCAACAGTCTACTGAAATTCAGATCTGGCGACAGGAGGCAGCCTGGTCACCCAAAGCCTCAGCATCGAAAGGGGCCGCCCCTACCGGCGGGCGGCCCCTTGGTAGCATCCTTAGTTCACGCAGGCACGAGTACCTGCCCAGGCGGCAGAGCAGGTCTACTTCAGGAGATTCATGGCGCGCCGTAGCGACTGGTCCCCCGATCTAAGTACATACCAGTACTGACCGGATGGCTGGGCGGTGGCATCCCAGGATACCGAGTGAGTGCCCGATTCGAAGACACCATTCGCCAGTTCACCGATATGCCGTCCCACCAGGTCATAAACATCTAAGGTGACCTCACCTGCCTCGGCGAGCGAAAATGTTATCGACGTTGTGGGATTGAAGGGGTTCGGGTAATTCTGCTCAAGGGCAAAGGTCTTCGGAAGGGTACGTGAGGTGCCTCGCTTTGGAGCGTAAAGGGGTCCGCAAGATCCTGCGTACTGCTCGTATGAAGTGCCGTTCGCCGTGACCTCGCCGCAGACCACCGCATCATGGACATTGCCATCGTAGTCGTTAATGGTTACTTCAACCTGAACGTCTTCGTACGACGTCAGAGAAATCGGCAGTTCGAACGAAAAGCCGATGTCTGACACGGCAATCCACGGCGATAATGTTCCTCCGTCATGGGTGCGATATCGCCAGTCGATGTTGTAAAAGTTTGCCGCTCTGACGGGGTCAAGGACGACAACCCACTTATCCTGCGCCCAGCCGGGGAGACCCAGGGTCGAGTGAAGGTCTGGGGAAATAGTCGCGCTCGCCGGCGGTTGTTCTTGACTGATGGTTGTCGTATTAATTCGCGGTGGGAGGTCGTTGACAGGGTCGCGTAGCCACGTCACGTCACCCAGCACGTCCCAAACGTCCGTCCCAGTGTCGGGCGTGTAGAAGAACCAATCTATTGACATCCCGACGGAGCTGGTCATCGGATGTCCCTTGTTGGGCAGGACGCTGTACTTCGTCAACATGGGCTGGGCCTCCAAGCCGATGTCGCGGGTGTAGTCCATGTAGACAAAGTCCCCCAAGCCACCTGCCAAGGCATAGTTAAACGCGAGAGCCTTGTAGGTCAAGTATCGACCGTCATACTGGGTGAAAAGCACGGCATGCTTTTGGGTCCCGCCGACGAACCACTCGCGACATTCTGCGTCGGTGCGCGCGTAGTAGTCATCGACCTCGCCATCGTCGTCCATTCCGTTGGGTCCGCGCCGCTGCCAGCAGGTATAATGTCTGGCCTCACCGGTCTTGGTGTTGTTGCCCAATATTAAACCGCCAGTCGCATTGCTGGCATCATCGGGCCCGTCTACCACAGCCCCAGAATCCAAGATCATGTTCTCAACCGGGACATGGAGACTGTCGTCTCCCTCTCTCGACAATACCCGAAAGTAGTTATTCCACTCGTGGTTAAACTCTGACCAAAACATATTGCCCTTAGTCAGAAAATGCGGGCAATGGGTAGTCGGAGCCTCGTCGCAGGCCTGATTTGGCGAGTATGTCCAGAATGCAGTGGTAATCTCGGCCGCGGCCCGCAGGTCATCCAGCCTTACCGCCGTGACCCAGGTGCCGGTCTGAGCGGTGAAGCCAGAGGCTATCACTGGGGAGTTGACACCATTGCCAAAATTTTGCGCGTGTCCACTGTCGCCCTGCAACCGAAGGTGACCCTGGCCCGCGATTGACTCCATGGCGACAGTGGTGTTCGAGGCGAAATTGTAGGTTCCTCCATTTGGCTCCCATGAATTGCGATACCAAAATTCCTGATTTGTTCGGGTCGCTGTCCCAGAAAGGTCAAACCAATCGTTTTGCCCGAATACCTCTGCCACGTTGGTGTACAGAAAATCATCAAAAATAACCGGGTATGATGGTTGGGCCGAGGCCGGAATGGCAGTTGATAGCAATACAAATAGAGCCACGATTCGGAACAGTAGACCCGATGAGTTAGGAAGGCCGGGAGTGGGTGGCGGATGAAGTTCTTGCATCGAAGTGTGGGTGGTGAAAGGAGTCGCAGTGCGCGGCAAGTTTGCCGCCGAATGGCGTCCTTCGCATCAGATCCAGCGTCAGAAAACAGAACAACAAGCGCGACCCAGAGCGCATCAGGTCAAATGTCACAAATCGCGTCACATGTCGGCAAATGACGGGGTGTGCCGTTTCCTTTGGTAGAAACACACACGACACGGGAGATGACACATTCTGGACAAAACGCAGAGACCTTGCGAAATGCTATCCAAAGGTCACTGCAGTCCCCGACCACCGGAGACGAGCTTGTCGCACAGCTTACCGATCTTATCCACGAGCGGATCTTCGAAACGGACCTTTACCTGACGGGCGCCTACCGCGCGCTTGGCGCGAACCGGAGAGATCTCCCTTATCGGTTTTCTCGGGTTCACGGTCAGAAACCAAGGGAGTACGTCTCGGCGGTGCGGCTTCGGGCGGCGCGAAGTCTTCTGAGCTTTACCGACGAGTCCATCACCGGTATCTCATTCCTCTTGGGTTATGGAAGCTCAAACGCCTTTAGCATGGCGTTTCGTCGCTGGGCGCTCTGCTCACCAAGGGAATACCGTGAGCGGGCTCTGCAGACCCGCGCCGACCGGACGGCGCACCCGGTGGTCGCTGACGATCATGGGCGAACTGGCAGGAGCCCTGGGCCTTGATGCGCGGAGCTGATCCGCCGAAAGACTATTAGATCGGCTTCGGTCTGCATTCGTCTGCGGTGGCGGTGCGTGTGAACTGGCTCGAGTACTACGTTCGGCCGCCGTTACCTGGTCGGACATTCCCCCATGAACTTGAGGGCTGGATAATCCCGCGCTGACCTAATGATTTGTTCGCTCGGATCTACCGATGCTATCGACATAGGCATTAGCCCGGGACGGCCCATTCCGGGGAACCGGCGGTCCCGGTCGACGAGCTTAGAGCTTCAGTCTCTTTTCCTTTCCCAGGAGTGGACGCCGCGAGCCGGTGGCCTGGTGCAAGCGGGGTGCGGAGATGGGAGCCAAGAACAAGGCGTCAGAACCAACAGACTATGCCAAAGCAGCAGAGAAAATCGCCCGGAAACAGTGTGTGGGCGACGCCGCCATCGAAGCGGTCTCCCGACGAGCACGTCGTGCTAATCAGCAAAGAAGACGCCGCGAATGCGGCGAAGAAGACGGCCGCAACGCTCGAAGGCGGAAGTCCGCGGGTTCAACTACCAAGGAATCCACGCCGGCAGGGAGTCCGGAGGAGCGTTTGGAGCGAAGCCTGCAAATGTACTGTAGGGAGCCGTCAGGTCGAGGGCCTAACAGTCTACGTTCCGACAGACGAAGGATAGAGCATCCTCAAGGGGGTCGGTTCTGACGCGCTGACCTCAGTAGAGGTCAGCGACGGGGAGGCCGAGTTCGATTCGCTCGCCACTCGATGCCGTCCCGGTCGAAAGCCCAGGAGATGGTGCGCGGCTTTCACCCCCCTCCTGCCATGATTGGCAGTCTTGAAGCCCCCTTGATCGACTGGGTCAATGTCCACTTCCGCTCAACAGGGCGGCTGGACCTCTACACCTCGTTCGCACGCTACTGAGTCTCCTTATCGTCGGCGATGACTAGTGGCAGGTGCAACTCTTTGGCCACCCCCCGGGGGCTGCCCCACGACCCCCATCGGACTCGCGCCTCGGGTACCGATACCAAGTTGATTTGGCTGTACCGGCCCGTCATGTGGCTGGCACGCCTAAATATTTTCTACCGAACCGCCAAAGTATGCGGTTACGCTACGCCTCAATGGAGCAGGATCGCTCGTGCGCACGGTTGCGCCATCCCACAAACTAACCAAAGAGCCTGCCAATGGCCGCATCTACCGCTCGCTCGTCGAATGAGCTGAGGTACCGCTGGGTGATCGCGATATCGGTGTGGCCAAGCAGTTTCGAGATGGTATAGATGTCGACGCCCTCCCGACGAGCATAGTCAGCAAACGAGTGCCGACTCATGTGGAACGTCAGCCGAACCTTGATCCCGGCCAGGCCTCCCACCTCCTTGAGACTCCGATTGACCGCGGCATTTCGAGCACCGATTACTGCGCGCTCCTTCGCCGGCGTGCTAGTGTCCGATCTATGAAGAAATGGAAACAGGAATCCCGACTCTCCGCTTCCGGCGTAGCAGGCGAGGATCTCCCGTGCAGCCGGTGCCAGCGCCACGCCGTGCCCCCTCGACACCTTCCCCATCTCCCACTCGAGGCGCCCGTTTCGCAGATTCTGCGGTCCAAGGCGGCAAAGATCACCAAACCTGATCCCGGCGGCGTAGAAGCTAAACAGGAATGAGTCTCGAGCCAGTCTCAGTTGAGGCCGCTCAAGCGTGACTTCAGACAAGGCTTGAACTTGCCCCCAGGTGAGTTTGTGTTTGGTGGACTTTGGCTCGCGGATCGCCACCCCTTCAAACGGGTTTACGTCTCGACTGATGAGCCCGTCCCTCGCCGCGATGCCCATCAGAGCCTTCAGGGCCCGCATCTTTGACGCTACGGTAGACGCGCCGTTACTCTGCTTTGAAATCAGGTGGGTCTCGTAGGCTCTTAGATATGCCGGCGTGATTCGGTCAAGGGGCAGCGGCCTCCCGCGCTCATACTCACGGAGCTGCTTCAAGATGGACTCGTACCGTGTCGCGGTATAGACCTGCTGGTTCGCATTCAACTCGGCTACCCGCTTGTCGCCAACATCAAACAGGTCTGTCTTCGGTCCCCTACGCCTTGGCGCGAGCCGGTCCCGTATTGCTTCGGCTGTCACAATCTCATTTTCTCGGATCAGATCGATCTCTGCATCACTTGCGGCCTTCATCAGTCGGTCGATTCCGGAGTTAACTGCTTTGACCTCAGGCGACTTTCCGCGCACCCTCAACCGCTTCGGATGCCACTCCGTCTCTCGAGCCTTGAAGCCCGTCGATTTGTAAAGCGTTCGACCGAGCGCCTCGATTCGTATCCTGATGGAGAAGCGGCCGTCGGCCAGCGGTTTGTGGATCCACAGAACAGGAGTAATCGAGGCCATTCTAAAAAGGGAAAGGATTTGGGAAAGGATTACTTTCTTATCCTCAGACCTCTTCATGATCCCCAAGATCCCACTATCGACCCTGGCGACCCAATAATGGGACATTCCCGAGTCTTGCCGATTCCCTCTGATTCAACTATGTACCCCCACCCGGGGTACAAGGCACCACGCCAACGCAAGTCATTCGCGTCCCGCGTGACTGGAGGAATTCAGCGGCCCCAAGGTTGATTCGGAACTCCGCTGTTGGTATTCCTTGATATGGAAACGCGGACAACCACCACACTGCTGCTCATTGCCGCTCTCGCCGGCTGCAGCCAGGAGCCCGCCCCGGGCGGAGACCCTGTCTTCGATTGGTTCGAGTACGCAGGATCGGACGCCGTCCATGAGGGCGCAACGGTCACGGACTCGACCTACCTGAACCCCATCATTGCCGGGTTCTACCCAGATCCCTCTATTGTGCGGGTGGGAGATGACTTCTACCTGGTACAGTCATCCTTCGCCTATTTCCCGGGCATTCCAGTCTTCCACAGTCGAGATCTGGTTTCGTGGACACAGATCGGGAATGTCATCGAGCGGGAGAGCCAGGCAGACTTCACGGGCCTTGGTGTGTCGCAAGGGGTGTTCGCGCCGACCATTCGTCACAAGGACGGCCTTTTCTATGTGATCAACACGCTGGTTAACGAGAAGTGGAACGTCGTCTTTACGGCGACCGATCCTGCCGGGCCGTGGTCAGAACCCTATCCGTTCTCGCAGATTGACGGCATCGACCCGTCCATCCTCTTTGACGATGACGGGAAGGCCTATATCACGAACAATGGCCCTCCGCCCTCGGAACCCCTCTACGAGGGTCACCGGGCTCTGTACGTCCGCGAATTTGACCCGGTCGCTATGACCACCGGTCCGCCCAGGCTTGCCGTAGACGGCGGCGTGGACCTCTCCGACAAACCCATTTGGATAGAAGCTCCCCACCTCTTCAAGGTGGACGGACTGTACTACCTGATCGCTGCCGAGGGGGGGACGGAGGATGGCCACTCTCAAGTGGTCTTTCGGTCGGAGAGCCCAATGGGGCCTTTCACTCCGGGGGAGGTAAACCCGATTCTCACGCAGCGGCACATTCCGGTGGGCCGCGCACATCCCGTAACGTCTTCCGGCCACGCTGACTTTGTCCAGACCGCCGCCGGCGATTGGTGGGCGGTTTTCCTCGCCACGAGGCCCTACGCGGACGACCGGTACTACAACACCGGCCGCGAGACCTTCTTGTTACCCGTGGAATGGGAGGATGGATGGCCGACGATCGTCGGGGGCCTCGAACCAATTCAGGCCGTTCAACGGCGTCCTAACCTTGCCCCGGACCCGAACCCGGCTCCTCCTACCACGGGCACGTTCTCACGCCGCTATGACTTCGACGAACCCCTGTCGCACGAGTGGCTTTCCCTTCGCGCTCCCTACCACGACTGGGTCGACCTCCGAAGCACGCCCGGATGGCTCCAACTTACCAGCGGCGCGGACTCGCTCTCTGGCACCGGACGACCGACCTATGTGGCCCTCCGGCAGCGCCACCTTACGGGTTCTGCTCGGACGGCCGTTCGCTACACCCCGGGATCCTCGGACGATCGTGCCGGACTTGTCGCGTTTCAGAGCGAAGGCGCCCATCTGATGCTGCTGGTCACCGGGTCAGGGGTCGAGGTTATCGCGCAGGACGGCACGGATGAGAGGACGTTGGGATCGGTGGGGCTGGACGTCTCAGGAACGGTGTTTCTCCGCATCGACTTTGACGGGGGCGACTACGACTTCTACGCCGCTACCTCTGCCGAGGACTGGACTGCGGTCGTCGAAAACATCGACGGGAGACTGCTCAGTACGCTCAGTGCTGGCGGATTCGTGGGCACGACCCTCGGGATGTACGCACACTCGCCTCGGGTGCGTTCAGAATGAGCTGCGGATCCTGACCTCCGGAAACAGCTCCCAACTGGTCTCGTCAATGGTGCCGTCCTCCCGAGGACGATTGGCAGACCAGGTGGGGTCCTCCTCGTAGCGCGTGAGTTCGAAGGCCTCACCGGTGAACGTCCAGGTGCCGGCACTCCAGGCATCGCCGAGACCGCGCCACTTGGCAAAGGAGGTAATCTCCCACGTTTCGGGATCGTACGCGCTGTTCACCAGGAAACTCACCTCCTCGTATCGCTTCACGGTTGGCGGCTCGGCCAATTCGGTTTCCTCCTCATCCGTGTACGTGTACTCGGCAATCGGCGTCGAGAAGTTGATGACCTCGCGGCCTCCTCCGGGCGACTCGAGCAGCCAGACCTCGTTTGAGTTATAGGCACCCATGCCGCAGTGCATGCGGTAGAGTCGAAAGCCCTCGGCCGGAAGGGCGTACACCTCGTCGGGGAAGGGCGATGCGAAGCCATCCTCTCGATCGATGCAGTCGTCGGCGAAACGGTCGCTCAGGAAGGCGGCCGCCTCGGCGAGCCGGTTCTGGCTGGACGTAGTGTCTGGAAGGGCCTCCGTGGCAGGTGTCGTCGGTTGGCCGATCTCAGGCTCGGCGACGGCCTCCGCGACAGGCTCTTCGCCCGGAGCGCCGCAGCTGGCCATCACGCATGCAAAAAAGACAGTGGTAAAGGCGGACCATCTCATCCCTCACCTTACGGTAGATGAACCCTTGCGGCAAGCGCCAACGCGCACCACCTTCAGGCGCGTAGTCGCACCGGTCAGCAAGCCGATGCAGCACCCCAACCCGCCGGGCAGAACCCGCCCCACAGGGAACTCCGCTTCCGCTTGGACCTACCACCGGATTAGCTTCGGCTACGCATGCACGAAACCCGCCGCAGACATAGCGCCATCCTCCTGCTCGGCCTGATCCTGGTCGGCTGGCTGGCTGCTCCTGCGATTCACGGGATCGAGCATGCCATGGAGCTGGCTGAGGCCACGCACGAGCATGATGGCGCTCCGCAGGAGGGCTTCGCGGAAGCGTGTGAAACCACCGTCGTGGCGCTTGAGGATTGTCCGATCTGTCTCACGCGGGTAGCCCTCGAGACGGGCCCACCTGCGGCCACTACTGAATCTGCGCCGGAGTCTGGCGTTGTCCGGGCGCACTTCTCGGCGCCGGACTCCCAGCCGTCCCGCTACCAGGCCAATCGAGGGCCACCTGTCAGGGCCTGAGTCTCCGCAACTGGACCGTTGCGGAGCACCCGTTTCGCGACAATCCAGACAGACTCAACTACCTGACAGGAAGCAATGAACCCGCTTGTGTTTTCGGCCCGCCGATGGGCCCTCCTTCTGGTCATTCCGGCCACCCTGATTCTCAGTGCCTGCGACAGTAACCCGGTCGACGATGACGACCACGACGAGCATGCCGCGGAAATCGAAGGGATCGCAGTAGTCATGAACGGCGCCGAAGTCTGGCGCGTGCTTGAAGGCGAGGTAACCTGTGCCGATGCCACCTGCGGCTTCGCCATTCCGGCCGGCTCCGACACCCCACTCATCACGGTGGAGTTCCTCGATCATGACGGCGACGAAATCCACGGAGACGAGCTCGACAGCGCGTTCTCCCTGGGACACGCGTTTTCGCAAGACGGATTCGCGGCATTCGAGCAGCCCGTCGAGACTGAACGCTGGACCTTCCAGCTTGAGGGCGTCTCGGCAGGTACGGTGGCGTTCCAATTGCAACTGCTGCACAACGGCCACGCGGACTTCACCACGCCACCAACCACCGCCGGCAACGCCATTCAGGTCGTGGTCGAGTGAGGCCACTCGCAGTAGTCATACTGCTCTTGGCGATCTCGACGGTCTACCCCGAGGTCGCACACGCCCAGTCCAGCGTCATTGTTGGACGGGTTGAGAGTGCGGCCACGGGGGAGCCCGTCGAGTTTGCCCAGATTCTGGTACAGGAAGCCCACCGTTCTACGTCCTCTGACGAAAGGGGAAGCTTCCTTCTCAGACACATGCCCTCGGGGGCTTTCACCCTACAGGCTTACCGCATCGGGTTCTTCCCTCTGGAGATCCCCATCGTACTCGTTCCCGATGATACTCTGCGACTCACGCTCCGCATGCGGGATTCGCTGATTGAGAGCGCTGAGGTAATTGTTGAGGGCGATCGGGACGGCACGCAGACGGTCGAGCCCCTATCGGAGCTCGAGGGTTCGCGCCTTCGCCAGCACCTTGGCACTACCATCGCAGAAACCCTCAGCCAGGAACCCGGGCTGTCGATGCGCTCGATGGGGCCCGCGCCCGCCCGACCGGTCCTGCGGGGACTCGGGGGCGAGCGCCTCCTTGTGCTGGAAGACGGAGGGCGGACCGGGGATCTCTCGGCAACCTCTTCAGACCATGCCTTGGTGATCGATCCCATCACCGCTGACCGAATCGAGATCGTACGGGGACCCGCGGCACTCATCTACGGCTCCAACACGTTGGGAGGGGCCGTAAATGTGGTGCGGGACTATGTGCCTACCACGCTGCCGGACCGCCTCCACCTCACCATATCCGGGCAGGGACAGAGCGTGAGTCGCGGGCTCGCAGGCGGTGCAGTGGTCAAGGCTCCGATAGGCAACAACGCCGTGTTTCGCGCCGACGGCACCTACCGAACGGCCGATGACGTGAATACGCCCGACGGCCGACTCGGCAACACGGCTCTGGATACCGGAACGGGGTCGGTGGGCGCGAGCATCGTTCGACCCTGGGGGTACGCCGGCGTCTCGGGCTCGCTCTATGATTCCGGGTACGGCATTCCCGGCGGGTTTGTGGGTGCGCACCCCGACGGGGTATCCATCGAGATGAACAGGCGCCACCTGCGCACGCGTGCCGAGTGGGTCAATCCGCTGCGCGGCATCCGGCATCTGGATATCCGCGGCAGCTACTCCCGCTATTTCCACCAGGAGTTTGAGTCCAACGGCCTCGTGGGAATCGAGTATGGACTCCTCACCTATGACGCCACGGCCATCGCTCACACGAGAGGAAGTGGTCGCCTTGAGGAGGGCGCGGCCGGCTTCTGGGTGGAATACCGTGACTACGCCTCCGGAGGCTTCTCGTCCACACCGCCGACAACCGAGTGGTCGATGGCGGGATTCGGCTACCAGGAGGTTGACCTGGGGCCCACGCTCCTGGCTGTTGGAGCGCGCTACGACGTGAGACGGGTAGCGCCCAGCCGTGAGTTCGAGTCAGACATCGGGATGGTGCGAGCCCGGGACTTTGGTGGTGTCTCGGCGTCGGCGTCCCTGCAATGGCCCGTGACCACGGGAATGACGCTGGGCGCAACGGCCATGCGTTCCATTCGGCTCCCCGGCATCGAAGAACTCTACTCAGACGGTCCCCACCTGGCCGCGTATTCCTTCGAGGTGGGCAATCCTGATCTGGGCGTCGAGGTGGGTACCGGACTGGAGCTTTCATCGCGATGGGAAGGCCAGCGGCTTTCCGGCTCAGCGGCTGCGTACGTCAACTGGTTCTCGGGATACATCTTCCCACAGAACACGGGTGAGATCAACACCCGCATCTACCTGCCCATCTTTCAATACGCGGGCGCGGATGCGCGCATGGAGGGGGCCGAGGCTAGCCTTACTGCGCGGCTTTCGGACGCATGGTCCCTTTCCGGCAATGCCAGCTATGTGAGAGGTACGCTGACCGAATTGGATCAGCCCATACCGTGGACGCCGCCGTTCCAGCACAGCGTCTCGGTTCGCTACGAGCAGCGAGCGTTGACCGTTGGTGCCTCGCTGCGCGGGTCTTCCGGCCAAGAGCGGCTGAGTGAATTCGAGGAGCCGACCGATGGCTACCTGGTCCCGGATCTGTTCGGAGAGTACATCCTCACCACCAGCGGAACGCTCCAGACCATTACGCTGGCAATCGATAACGTGACAAACACCGTCTATCGCGACCACCTCTCGCGCGTCAAGAGCATCATGCCGGAGCCCGGGCGCAATGTGCGGCTGGTGTATCGGGTGTATCTCTAGACTCACTTCACGTGCCGCCAGTGAAACTCAAATCGACCGTTCTGATTCTGTGCGCTGTTTTGCTGGCGGTGCCGGCGGCCGTTGCGCAGCCGGTCCGAACCATGGGCTCGGTCGTCGAATGGCACAAGACGGACCGAAAGGATGCGGTGGTGTCCGGGCGTGTGATGGACAGTTGGTAAGGCGACCCGTTGATCGGTGCCATAGCCGTTGTCGGGCCATTCGATGATCGCAGACTCGAAGCCGCGGGCACAAGCGCGGACCTCGAGGGGCTTTTTCATTTCCAGACATCGACGTTCGGAAGTGAACTGACGTTTCAGGCGTCTTTTGTCGGCTTTCAACCTTCGAGGACTCCGATTTCCCTGTCAGCCGGGGACTCTTTGTGGATCGAGACTTACCTCGATCCTGGCCTGGCAATTTGCTGCTACTTTGCGCCTCCGACTCTGGAGGTAGAGTTCGAACAGCTTGCCAGGCTCGACCTGCCTGTCGCGATTATTGAGGGCTCGGTGGTTTCTCCGGATGGCGAGGCGATGGGTCGAGCCTTGGTCTGGTT
>JABDJZ010000054.1 GCA_013003255.1 Rhodothermales bacterium | reverse complement strand
TCTACCTGCTGGAGCATTGGATCCTGCGTCGACGTTTTGACGATGCGCGGATTCACTTCGCCATCAACTGCGCCTCGGCCAGTTGCCCGGTGCTCGCGCCCGAAGCCTACCGCGCGAGTGACCTGGAGCAGCAGTTGGACGCGGCCGCCCGCGGGTTCGTCCAGGACGAGTTCCGAAACCAACTGAATCCATCGGGGACCACAGCCCGGCTCTCATCCCTGTTCAGGTGGTTCAGAAGGGAGTTCGGCGGGACTGACGATGCGGTCCGGGCGTATGTTGCCCGCCACGCGTCACACGCCTCGGCCGATTGGCTGCTGCAGGCGCGACCCTCTCTGGAATACCTCGAGTACGATTGGAGCCTCAACGACCTGCATGGACAGCCCGATGGGGCCGGCCCCTAGCCGCGACCATCGGTCTCCTGGCCATCTTTCTTCTGCTCACCTCACCCGCCGTGGAGCGGGCTGTAGGTGCGGTCGGGTTGCGGGTCGAGAGCGCCGGAGTCTGGGGCATGCTGGTGTTCGGTCTGCTCTATGTGGCGGCGACGGTAGCCATGTTGCCCGGCACCATTCTGGGCCTTGTGGCCGGGTACCTGTACGGGCCGCTGGTGGGAGTCCTGATCGTCTCGCCGTCCAGCGTCATCGGCGCCACACTCGCGTTCCTGCTCTCCGGAAACGTGCTGCGTGGGCGGGCCCAGAAAGCCCTCGCGAAAGTCCCGCGTTTCAACGCCATATCCCAGGCGGTGGCTCAGGATGGATTCCTGGTCACGTTTCTTCTGCGCCTCTCGCCGCTGGTCCCGTTCAATGTGCTGAACTACGCGCTTGGCCTGGCGCACGTGCGGGTTCGGAGCTACGTCCTGGCATCATTCATCGGCATGCTTCCGGGAACGGCCGCCATTGTCTATCTGGGTAGCCTGATCGGCAACGCCGAGCAACTGCTTTCAGGAGCGCGTCCCGAGTCCGGCCAGGTGGGCCTGGTGCTCTCCGTGGCCGGCTTGGTGGCGACGGTATTCGTGGTAGTCGTCATCAGTCGCATCGCGCGCCGCCGCCTTGAGGCCATTCTGGCCGAGTCATCATGAATACTGCATTCCCCGTCGGACCTCACGACGAGCGCCTGGTCTCCCTGGTGCACCCTTCGGATTGGGTCAATCCCAAGCCAGCCGACCGGTACAACCTGGTCGTGATCGGCGGCGGGACGGCGGGGCTGGTCTCGGCGATGGGCGCGGCCGGGCTGGGTGCACGCGTAGCGCTGGTTGAGGCAAACCTCCTGGGAGGGGACTGCCTCAACACGGGGTGCGTGCCGTCCAAGGCCCTGATTGCGGCGGCCTCTCGGGCGGCGGGGGTCCGGCGCGGGTCGGGGTGGGTCAGCGACGCCGGCGACGGTTCGACGGCTGATGCGCCCCGTGATCCGGCAGCTGGTGCGCCCGCTGATCCGGCGTCGGATTTTCCGGCGGTGATGGAGCGCATGCGGGAGATCCGCGCGTCCATTGCTCCCCACGATTCCGCCCAGCGGCTTCGGGATGCCGGCGTTGATGTGTTCCTGGGTCGCGGGCAGTTTGCCGGCCCAAACGTCCTGGAGGTCACGGCTTCCGAAGCGGCCGGTCCCGCCCGGTTGCACTTTGCGAAGGCCGTCATATGCACCGGCGCGCGTCCGGTTATCCCACCGGTTGATGGCCTCTCCCCGGAGCACTGCCTTACCAGCGAATCGGTCTTCGACCTGACAACCTGCCCAGGGACGCTTGCCGTCATTGGGGCGGGCCCCATTGGATGCGAACTGGCCCAGTCATTTCAGCGACTCGGTTCGCAGGTGACCGTCGTCAGTCTCGATGACCAGGTGCTTCCACGGGAAGACCTGGAGGTGGCGAAATTTGTGGGCGGCCAGCTGCGCGATGACGGGGTGGACCTTCGACTGGGATGTCGACTCGAGTCGGCCTCCCACTCGTCGGACGGATGGTCCCTCCGGATCGAAGGAGCCCAGCCGGGCCACCTGAGCTTTGACCACGTGCTGGTAGCGACCGGCCGAACTCCGAACGTGGAAGGGCTTGGGTTGGACCGGGCAGGTGTCGAGTTCGGTCCCGATGGAATCGAGGTGGATGACTTCCTACGGACGGCGAACGGCGACATCTACGCTGCCGGGGACGTGGTCGGCACGTGGCAATTCACCCACGCGGCCGATGCCATGGCACGCCTGGTGATCCAGAACGCTCTGTTCTTTGGCCGCAAGCGACTCGGCAGCCTGACCATGAGCTGGTGCACCTACACGGATCCGGAGGTGGCACACGTGGGACTCACCCCTCACGAGGCCTCGGCCTCCGGCACGGCGGTGCGTATCAGTGAGATCCCGATGGACCGCATGGACCGGGCCCGGACCGACGGCGATACACGCGGCTTGGCCAGGCTGATCACCGATGCTTCATCCGGGCGGATTCTGGGCGCCACCGTCGTGGCTCCGCACGCCGGCGATCTGATAGCCACTGCGGCGCTGGCCATCAGTCAGGGTGCCGCGGCCACGGACCTGGCGAGCCTGATCCTTCCCTACCCCACGCGGGGGGAGGTCTGGAAACGATTCGGCGACGAGGCCAATCGCGAGCGGCTGAAGCCCTGGGTCAAGGCGTCGCTGGAGCGTGTGCTGAGGTGGCGGCGGTAGGCGCCAGCTACTCCGGAAACAGTCTCGCGATCACCAGACCCTCTGAGCCCAGGTAGCGACGTGCCGCCGCCTGGAGCCGTTCCGAGCTGACGGAATCAACCAGTTCGTCGTACTCGAGAATGCGGTTGGGATCCGATTCGGACCGGTAGTACGCTGTGAGTTGGGATGCCCAGAATCCGTTCTGCTCCAGGCTGGTTTCGCGGGTGCGACGCTGGGCCTCCCGGACCTTGGTGAGGACCTCCTCGCTGAACCCTTCGCGTTTGGCGCGCTCGAATTCGGCAAACACCGCCTCCTCCAGTTCCAGGGCATTCTCCGGAGCGCAGCCGAACTCGACCCGGAAGCCATAGGTGGAATCAGG
>JABDJZ010000038.1 GCA_013003255.1 Rhodothermales bacterium | reverse complement strand
CCATTCCGGTGCCGATTCACTTTGCCGTGGTTCGTCCGGAGGTGCGGGTTCTTACGCGGGAAGCGCGTGCCATTCTGCCTCAGTCGGTCCCGCTGCGGGACGCCGTGCACAACGCCTCTTCACTGGCCTTCCTGGTGGACGCACTGAGGGCAGGAGACCTGATGGAGTTGGGTCGAGCCATTGAGCAGGATCGCATTGTCGAGCCTGTCCGAGCCACGCTGGTCCCCTGCTATGACGCCGTTCTCGGCGCGGCCCGGGAGGCCGGCTCACTGGGTGCTGCGCTCTCCGGTTCAGGACCGGCCATGTTTGCGGTTGCCGAGTCGGCTGACGCCGCAGAGGCCGTTTGTGAGGCCATGACGGCTGCCGCCCTTGCCGCGGGCTATCACGTCACCGGCCTCGCGTGCGGCATTGATCCCATCGGAGCCCGAACAACAGAATTGAAAGCGCCGGAGGCGTTGTACTGAAATGGCCGTGAGGTACCAGTCTACCCGAGGTTCAGAAGCGGACGCCGTCGGGTTTGTGGAAGCGCTGCAGAAAGGTCTTGCGCCGGACGGCGGGCTCTACGTTCCGGTGGCGGTTCCAGGGCTGCCGGAGGGGTGGGAGCAGTCGGAATCCTTCCAGGACCTGGCGCAGCGGGTGCTGGGCAACTGGCTCGAGGGCGCATTTGACGACGACGCGCGCGCGCACGCCGTACGTGATGCCCTGGATTTTGACGTTCCCGTAGTTCCCCTCGAAGGTCCCTGGGAAGGTGTACACGTGCTGGAGCTGTTTCACGGTCCCACGCTGTCTTTCAAAGACTTTGGCGCCCGCACCATGGGGCGCCTTCTGGCCGCCTCCCTGGAAGACGGGGAGGAGGTTACCATCATGGTGGCCACTTCCGGCGACACCGGAAGTGCCGTCGCCGACGGCTTCGGCGGCATCCCCGGGGTCCGTGTAGTGCTACTATATCCCGATGGACAGGTCAGTCCGACCCAGGAACGCCAATTGATCGTGGAGCGGCAGGGCGTGACCGCCCTGCGTGTCGACGGGACGTTTGATGACTGCCAGCGCATGGTCAAGGGCGCCTTTGCAGACCCCGCGCTGGCCGACGTGACGCTCTCCTCGGCCAACTCGATCAACATCGGGCGCCTGCTTCCCCAGTCCCTCTACTATCTCTGGGCGAGTCTCCAGGTAGCCTCCCCGGCCCGGTTCTGTGTGCCAAGCGGAAACCTGGGCAACCTGACCGCTGCGGTGCTGGCGCAACTCGGCGGACTCCGTGTTTCCGGATTCGTGGCCGCTCACAATGCCAACCGGTTCTTCCCGGACTACCTGGAGGGAGAGGATGCCGACTTCGAGCCCTCGATACAGACCCTCTCGAACGCCATGGACGTCGGCGCCCCGAGTAACTTCGAGCGTTTGGAGTGGCTCCTCGGTCGCGACCGACTCCAGGCCCACATTCAGGGCATGTCCATCAGCGACGATGAGACGATGGACTCCATGGCTCGGGTTTACAACCAGACGGGTTATGTGGCTGATCCACACACGGCCGTAGGCCTGGAAGCCGTTCGGAGACTGCGATACGATTGGGACACCTCCGAGCCAATCATCGTGGCCTCGACGGCGCACCCCGCGAAGTTTCCCGAGTCCGTCAGTCGGGCAATCGGGCGGAATGCGGAGGTGCCGGAGAGATTGGCTGCCTTCTGGGAGCGGCCGACATCGGTTCGCGAAATACCCGCATCCGGCGAGGCACTCCGCGACGTGATTCTGGAGTAGGCTACCGTGTGAACCGCGCCCGATACCGACTCACGTTCCCCTTGCCATCCTCGAGCCGGAATGTCAGCTCGTGGGACCCCTTCGGTACCCTTCCATCGAAGGTGTAGTAGACCAGGGAGCGCTTGGGGTCGTGTTCGAACAGGACCCATTCGCCGTCAATGCGTCCTTCGTAACGCAGAATCCCCGACAGCTCATCCCGGATGTCGAGTCGGATGGCGGTCTCCCGGGACATGTCGGCACCGTTGCGAATGTTGCCGGGACGAATGGTGGGTGCCACGGTGTCGACGGCAATGACGTAGGAGCCGAACGTGCGGGTGCGGCCGGTTACGTACCCGGCATCGTACTGGCCGCCGACAGAGGCCAGGTTACGGCCTGAGATTCGGGCCAACAGCGCTTTCGAGCGGAGACGCTCAGGCAGTTGATCGGCCTCGATCGACACAGTGACCGAC
>JABDJZ010000035.1 GCA_013003255.1 Rhodothermales bacterium | reverse complement strand
GTATCGTGGTCAGCAATCGTAACCTCATCGAACGGCGCGGGGCCATCGTCCCCCGGGCGGTCGGTCAGTTCGCCGGTCAATTGGTGGCCGTATCCGCCTCGGGCGCGCGAGTCCGAGACGCCGATGGAAACGAGTTCATCGACTTCGCCGGTGGCATCGGCGTGATGAACGTCGGGCATTCGGCCCCGGAAGTGGTCCGGGCCATCCAGGAGCAGGCAGAGAAGCTGATCCACGTATCCATCCATGTGGCCACGTACGAGCCCTACGTGGCCCTGTGCGAGAAGCTGGTCGAACTGTTTCCGCACGGGGAGGCCACCAAGGCCATTCTCATCAATTCGGGAGCCGAAGCGGTGGAGAATGCCGTCAAGCTGGCTCGTCAGGCAACGGGGCGCTCGGGCGTCATCTGTTACTCGGAAGCGTTCCACGGGCGAACGCTCATGGCACTAACGCTGACCTCCAAGACCAAGTACAAGACCGGCTGCGGGCCGTTTGCCTCCGAGGTGTACCGCTTGCCCTACCCCAACCACTTCAGGTACGGAGACGGGCTTCCGGAAGCGGCCTTTGTCAGTCGCGAACTGGATCGTCTCGAAGCCGCGTTCCTGAACATGGTCTCGCCGGACGATGTGGCAGCCATCATCCTGGAACCCGTTCAGGGCGAAGGCGGCTTTGCTGTCGCGCCTCCCGGCTATCTCCGTGGTCTCCGCGAAATCTGTGACCGGTACGGGATCCTGATGATTCTGGACGAGGTCCAGTCCGGCTTCTGTCGGACCGGTCGATGGGCTGCCTACGAGCACGCCGGCGTGGTGCCGGACCTGTCGACCTGGGCCAAGTCGATGGGAGGAGGCATGCCGATTTCGGCCCTGCTCGGCAAGGCGTCCGTCATGGATGCCGCTGCACCCAGCACGGTGGGCGGAACGTACGGGGGCAATCCGGTTTCGTGCGCCGCTGCACTGGCGGCCATCGGCATCATGGAACGCGATGACCTGAATGGTCGGGCGACCCATATCGGCAATCGCATCCGCTCTGTGTTCGAACAACTCCAGGCGGATACCCCACTGGTGGCCAACATCCGGGGCCTCGGAGCCATGCTGGCCATGGAGCTGTGCCACGATGGCGATCCGGACCGGCCCGCCACCGAGCCCTGTCGCCTGATTACGGCGGCCTGTCGCGACAGCGGACTGATCGTACTCCCCTCCGGCGCGCACGCCAACATCATCCGGATCCTGGTGCCTCTGGTGATAGAAGACGAGGACCTGGATCGCGGGCTGTCAATCCTGCGGGAGGCTGTGTTGAGCGTGGACCACGCGGCGACCGCCTAGCAGGCTACACCTACTCGGCCCGGTACTCAACCCGGACAACCTCGAAAGGCCGGTCTCCGCGAGGCGTGGGCATGGGGACCTGATCTCCTACCCGCTTCCCGGTGAGCCGCCGGGCCACGGGCGCAAGAAACCCGATCCGTCCATCCTGCGCACTGGATTCGTCCACGCCGACGATGGTGATTACCCGCTCTGCATCTCCGTCGGCCTCCCGCAGGGTGACGGTTGCTCCAAAGCGCGCCTCATCCTGCGGCTGCTCGCTCGGCTTCACGAGACGAGCGCTCCCGATCCGTTCCTCAAGGGCCACGATCCGACCTCGCATCACAGCCAAATCGCGCGCCTGATCGGGCGTCCCGCGGTTCCTGGCCGAAGCCAGCCGACCCCGCTCGGCCTCCAGGTCCACCAGTTCCTCCTTGAGCAGCCGGAGGCCCCGAGGGGTTACGTAATTCGCAACGCCTGAGGGCAGGGCAGGTCTTGGCGGGATGACGACATGGCCATCGGCCGCGTCATCTTTGACGAACGCACGACTCACAGGCTACTCGAGGTGTTCGGGCTTCTGACCGGTCATCTCCCACTCAATGAGTGACACGGGAATGAGGCCGGACGCATTGAGGTTGTCAAAGAAGTCCCGGATGGTGAACGCCTCGCCCCGCACATGCTGATAGCGCGCCAGGAGTCGCTCAATCTGTGCCTTACCCGCCAGATAGCTGGAGCCATAGCCGGGCTGAATGAGATAAAGATGCTGTTCAAAGCCCACCAGTTGGCCGTTCGGCTGCATCCAGCCCCTGGGAGTCCATTCGACGGCGAAATCGGAGGCCTCCTGCAGGCTCCACTCGTTCCCGTGCATCTGGAGGCCGGCTACCGCGCGCGCCGCACGCTGGGCCACCAGGATCCAGATGAGTTCGCGCGAGCGCGGACTACCATCGATGAACCCGGCATGCATCATCATCTCCTCCATCGCCGTGGCCAGCCCTTCGGAGCGGCTGTCCCAGATGTTGTAGAGGAGGGGATTGGCCCGGATCGGACTGGCATGCGGTTCGGCCGCCATGCGGGCCAGGTCAATCCAGTGGTACCAGTGCGTCTGCATGATGATGGGATCCCGGAAGACCACCTGGGCAAAGAACTGCTCCGGCCCCGCCGGATTGAACCCACGGACACGGGCCCGAAGCGCCGGGTCCATGTAGGGCTTCATCTCCATGATGTTGCCGCTCTCGAAGAAGGCCAGGAAATCATCCACGGCCTGGTGCTGCAGGCGGTCGAAGTCCGCGGCGTTGTCGATCGGAAGCTGTGGCGGGAGGAGCCGGTTGTTGTTCTCCTCCAGGCGGAGCGCGGTGTAGCTCCGATTCAACTCCTGCTCCATGATTCGGAGTTCGTCCTCCCACGAATAGGGGCTCAGATGGACGTGCTTGAGATACCAGGAGTAAGCGTCTGCGCCGATGCCGGAGTGGCCGTCCTTGGAGGGCAGTTCGTCCTCGAGCCATTCGACCAGTTCCATGGTGGCATCCTGGGCTTCCGAGATGGCCTCGGAGAGGGTTGGTGAGACGCCGGCCGCCATCTGACGAACGCGTTCGAGGTCATCCCGTTGGTCACGAAGCACCTCGATGCCCATGCGCCACAGGTCACGTTTGTTGCCGGTCAGGTTCGCCGGTGCCTGAGCCAGGTATCCCGGAATGGTCCTGATGCGCGCCTCCAGATCAGCTGCGTCATCCGGTGACAGTGGGAAGGCGTATTTCCAGA
>JABDJZ010000013.1 GCA_013003255.1 Rhodothermales bacterium | reverse complement strand
CGAAGCGGACCGCCTCCTCCTCGCTCCGGAAAGCGGCCAGATTGTTCAGGGCGTTGATGTAGGCCTGCGCAGAGGCCAGCACCACATCCGTACCGCTCGCGCGGCCGTTGAAACAGGGGCCGCCGATGCCGATCAGGACAGAGACCTCGCCGAGGGCGTCGGCGCCCTCAGTTACGGAGCGGATGTTGTAGTTGACCAGGTCGTGGCTTTCGTCCACAGCGTGGTCAATCGCGCGGTAGAGCGCGTCAATGGGTCCGTCCCCGGTTGCCCCACGCTCAACCACCCGTCCCGTACGGACGTGGCGGATGCGCACGACAGCTTCGGGGTCCGCGTTGGTGGCCACCGACGCCGCTGCGTATTCGAGTTCGTAGTGGGGAGCGTTCATCTTGGGGTTGTTTTCCTGCACGAGGTGATAAAGGTCTGTTTCGCCGATTTCCTTCTTGGCATCGGCGAGTTTTAGAAAGCGTTCGTAGATCCCGGCGCGCTTTGACTCGGGCACCTGGATACCGAGTTTCTGCAGCCGGGAAAAGAGTCCGTGGCGTCCGGAGTGGCGTCCGAGCCGAATGGCCTCGACGTCCTGCCCCACGTCCGCAGCAGACATGATTTCGTAGGTCTCGCGGTTCTTCAGCACGCCATCCTGGTGGATTCCTGCCTCGTGGCTGAAGGCGTTCTTGCCCACGATGGCCTTATTGGCCTGCACAGAGAACCCGGAAAACGTGGATACCATGCGACTGGTCTCGGTCAGCAACTGGCTCTGAATTCCGGTCTCCAGGCCAAAGCGATTCTGGCGTACCTGAAGGGCCATCGCGAACTCCTCGAGAGCAGCGTTTCCGGCCCGTTCTCCGATGCCGTTGATGGTGCATTCCACCTGACGGGCGCCGGCCAGCACCGCGGCAATGGAGTTGGCCACGGCAAGGCCCAGGTCATTGTGGCAGTGGGTCGAGAACACCACTTCCGGACCGAAGGTGCACTGTTCGATCAGCAACGTAAAGAGCTCCGCATACTCAGAGGGCGTGCAGTACCCGGTGGTATCGGGGATGTTGATGGTCGTGGCACCGGCATCAATTGCCATCTGGACCACTTCAGCCAGGTAGGCAGAATCCGTTCGCCCGGCATCCTCGGCCGAGAACTCGACGTCATCCGTGTAGGTCCGCGCGAGCTTGACGGCATCAGCTGCCATCTTCTTGATGGTCTCCCGCTTGTCCGCCAGGGTCGTGCCGTACCGGGCGTCGGCGAACTTGCTCTCCAGATGGATGTCGCTTGTGGCAATGAACGTGTGAATGCGCACCCGCTTCCCGCCCTGAAGCGCCTGGCCGGCCGCGTGGATGTCGGCCTCCTTGGCGCGGGCAAGGCCGCAAATCACCGGCCCCTCCACTTCGGCAGCGATGCGGCGGACCGCTTCTGCCTGCCCGGGCGATGAGATGGGGAATCCTGCCTCGATCACGTCTACACCCAGCCTGGCCAGCTGATGCGCGATCTGGACCTTCTCGGGGATGGTCATGGATCCTCCCGGCGCCTGTTCGCCGTCGCGCAGGGTGGTGTCGAAGATGATTACGCGGTTTGTCGCCGGGTCCGCCATTCGAGTGGTGGTCTTGTATTCAGTTGACGTCGGCAGGTATTGCCGCTCGTTTGCAGATAGCCTCGGTCATTTCACGGGTACCGACGGCAGGCAAATCATGCGCCAGATCGGCCGTGAGGAATCCGTCATTGAGAGCTGACCCGACACCGGACCGAACGGAGGCGGCCGCTTCCGACTCGCCGAGGTGATCCAGCATCATGGCCACACTGAGAATCATCCCGACCGGATTCGCGCTTCCCGAACCCGCCAGATCCGGGGCACTTCCGTGGACCGGCTCGAAGAGCCCCACCCCTTCACCGATGCTCGCCGACGGAAGCACGCCCAGGGAGCCGGGCAGCGTCGCAGCGAGGTCAGAGAGGATATCGCCGAACAGATTTCCCGTCAGGATCACATCAAACTGTCGGGGACTACGGACGATCTGCATCGCCGCGTTGTCAACGTAGAGCTGGTCGAACTCAATGTTCGGAAAGTCCTTGCGCATCAATTCCTCGACCGTCCTTCGCCAGAGACGCGACGACGCCAAGACGTTGGCCTTGTCCACCGAGCTGAGTCTCGACCCACGCTTCACGGCCCATTCGGCGGCCACGCGCGCAATCCGCTCCACCTCCTTCCGTGAGTACACCATGGTGTCCGACGCCGACTCGCGTCCTTCCTGCCGCGGCTTGCCGAAGTAGATGCCACCGGTGAGTTCGCGCACGATCAGCAGATCCACGCCCTCAACCCGCTCCGGCCGCAACGGCGACAGTCGGGTCAGCGCTTTGGGTACGGTGACGGGCCTGAGGTTGGCGTACGTGCCAAGTCCCTTGCGAAGGCCCAACAGCCCGGCTTCCGGTCGTTGGGCGCCCTTAAGGTGATCCCATCGGGGGCCACCCACGGCTCCAAGCAGCACTGCGTCGGATGCCAGGCAGCCCGTGAGGGTCTCATCAGGAAGCGGCACTCCCGTTGCATCGATGGCCGCACCGCCCATCGGATACTCCTTGATGGACAGGCCAAGCCCGTGCTGTGCCGCCACCGTCTGCAGCACTTGCAGCGAGGCGTCGGTCACTTCGGGCCCAATACCGTCTCCGGGAAGGACACCTATGGTGTATGTGCGTCGGCTTTGCAAGGAAATCAGGCTTCGGCGGGGGTGCGGTCAACGGGTGAGGCCACCGTGTCTGACGTGACCTTGGGACGCAGCCACTGCATCATGCCACGGAGGCGACGACCCACCTGCTCCAGAGGGTGCGTGTCTGTTTGAGAGCGATAGGCGGCCATCTCTTTCCCACCCGTCTCGCATTCCTGAATCCACTCGCGGGCGAAAGAACCCGACTGGACCTCGCCCAGGATGCGCTGCATCTCAGCCTTGACCTCCGGTGTAACAACCCGGGGTCCACGGGAATAGCCTCCGTACTCGGCGGTGTCCGACACGGAGTAGTTCATGTACTCGAGTCCTCCCTCGTAGAACAGGTCCACGATCAACTTCAGTTCGTGAAGGCATTCGAAGTACGCCAGTTCCTCCGGATACCCCGCCTCCGTCAAGGTTTCGAATCCGGCCTTGATGAGTTCGGCCGCTCCCCCGCACAGGACGGCCTGCTCACCGAACAAGTCCGTCTCGGTCTCATCCTTGAAATTGGTCTCGATCACGCCGGCGCGCGTTCCGCCGATGGCATCTGCGTAGGAGAGGGCAAGGTCGAGCGTGGATCCCGACGCATCCTGAGCCACGGCCACCAGACACGGGACACCGTTGCCCTCCGTGTAGGTCCGACGCACGAGATGGCCGGGGGACTTCGGCGCCACCATAAAGACATCTACGCCTTCCGGTGCCTCAATCTGCCCGTAGTGGACGTTGAACCCGTGGCCAAACGCCAAGGCCTTACCGGGCGTGACGTGTGCCTGGATCTCCGCCTCGTACACCGCCTTCTGGTGCTGATCCGGGATCAGGATCATGATGACGTCCGCCCAGGCTGAGGCGTCGGAAACCGACCGGACGGTAAGACCGCGCGCGGCGGCTTTCTCCGCCGAGGCCGATCCGGGTCGAAGGCCGACGCACACGTCGACGCCACTTTCCATCAGATTGAGCGAATGGGCATGCCCCTGGCTGCCGTACCCGATTACGGCCACGCGGCGGTTCCTGATAAGGTCGGGGTTGGCTTCGTAGTAGACGTTCATCGTGATGTGGCGGTCATCCGCCCTCTTCTTCTTGGTGCGTTGCAGTGTGGTCAGCCTTCAAATGCCAGGTGCCGGCGCATGGCCACCCGGCCGCTTCGGGCCAGTTCGTTGATGCCGTGGGGCTTCATCATGCCGATGAAAGCGTTGATCTTGGAGGTGGGCCCCGTGACCTCGAACGTCATGGTCTCGGGTGTGATGTTGATCACGTTGCCCCGAAAGATCTCGACGATGTCCATGAGCGCGGGCCGGCTCTCCACGGTATAGGAGACCTTCACCAGACACAGCTCCCGTTCGACGTACTCCCCGTTGGTGACATCATCC
The DNA here is from genome assembly GCA_013003255.1 of Rhodothermales bacterium. GTDB lineage: Bacteria > Bacteroidota > Rhodothermia > Rhodothermales > UBA10348 > JABDJZ01. The sequence goes on along the minus strand of JABDJZ010000013.1, from coordinate 1,003 downwards.
ACCACCAGCGTGTCTACAAGGTTGCGAAGCTGTTGCAGGACCTGCCCAATGATGCGGTCATTGCCCGTGGTCACCAGTGTCAACCGGGACACCCGTTCGCGGTCGGTAGGCCCCACGGAGACGCTCTCCAGGTTGAAGCCCCGGGCCGAGAACATGTTGGTGACCCGATTGAGTGCACCGATGGAGTTCTCCAGCAGGACCGTGATGACATGCCGATGTACGGTCGGCACCTCATCGGGGCCAACGGGCTCGCCCGCCGACTTTCGCCGGATGATTTGCTGCGGAGTAAGCGTTGCCTGTTCAGTCATTGGCTCGGGATTAGGCGGACAGTTCGGGATCGAAACGCTGCGTGATCATGTCATCGGTTGCCGCACCGGCGGGCACCATCGGGAAGACCATCTCCTCCGTGACCACCTGGAATTCCATCAACACGGGGCGATCATTGATCTCCCAGGCCCTGTCTATCGTGGCCTGCACGTCTTCTGGCTTGTCGCAGAGGAGCCCTTCGCAGCCATAGGCCTTGGCCAGAGCCACGAAGTCGGGGTTTGTCGTCGTCAGGTCGGTGTGGCTGTAGCGCTCGTCGTGAAAGAGCTCCTGCCATTGCCGCACCATCCCGAGAAAGCTGTTGTTCAGCACAACGATCTTCAGCGGCAGCCCGTGCGCGGCGCAGACGCCCAACTCCTGGCTGTTCATCAGAAACCCGCCATCGCCGTTGATGGAAATCACCGGCACGTCGGTGCCCCGGACCCCAAATGCTGCGCCCATTGCAGCGGGCAGCGAGAAGCCCATCGTCCCCAGACCCCCCGAGGTGATGTGACTGCGGGTTCGGTTGTACGAAAAAAACTGCGCGGCCCACATCTGATTCTGGCCGACATCGGTCACCACTACCGCGTTGCCGCCGGTCTTCTGGCGCAGGGCCTGGATGATCTGCTGAGGCCGAAGCTTGCCGTCGGCCTCGAACTCCATCGGGCAGTCCTTCCGCCAGCCGTCGATGCGTTCCAGC
>JABDJZ010000009.1 GCA_013003255.1 Rhodothermales bacterium | reverse complement strand
TGCACCGAGTTCGCCACCGATTCCGACCTGAAAGACGTGGACGCCCAGCAATTCCACTTGGCAAACGGTTTCACGGAGACGTTCCGCATCGTCCAATTCCGAATGGACCTCTGACTCTCGCACCCATTCGACAGCCCGCGTGTCCGGCAATCTCGGGCCCGTTAGATTTCGCCGCATGAACGACGCCCCTCTCTGCCGCAACTGCAACACGCCCAGGCTCGGCCCCCACTGCCAAAACTGCGGCCAGAAAGCCGTAGGCCGCCTCACGCTCAAAGGCTTCTTCCAGAACGGACTCGCCAGAGCGTTCTCGATGGACCGCGGCTACCTCCGAACATTCGTGGGCCTGATGAAGCGTCCGGGCCACGTAGCACGGGAATACGTGGACGGCCGCCGGGCTTCGTACACCAACCCGCTGACGTATTGGCTGATCGCGGCGACGTTTCAGTTGATAGCCCTCTGGATGATCAACGACATCTACCTCGAGGCCTTCCAGGAGAGCATCCGCCTGCCGATGGAGCAGCAGCCAGACGGCGGAGAGAAAGTTCTGGAGCAGTACAAAACCGCCTTTGGCACCGATGACCCGGTGCCGGTCATGGCCGGCATCCTGGTCAAGGCCATCCGGGCAGCCTACTCGTATCTGGGCGTCATCTTCGCGCTCTCGTTGGCCTTCTTCCTGAATCTGTTCCTCAGAAAGAAGTCCGGCGGCGAGAACCTGGCCGAGCAGTTGGTCTTCGCCCTCTACATGATTGGCCACTGGGCACTACTGACAGCGTTCATCCTCCCATTCTCGGCACGCATCTCCACAACCGCACATGGAGTGATCGGAATCGTCGGCTACTTCGTGATCGTCTTCGTGGGCTCGCTTCAGTTCCACCAGCGCGGCTACAAGGCGGCGTTTGCGAGCGCCCTCTCCATGCTCCTGGCCTTCCTGATCTACTTCGTTGTGATGCTGATCGTCATGGTGGGCTTTATGATCGCGGGCTCGGAGCTGTTCTAGTCCCTTTAGCGCCGGGCTAAGGAACTAGTCCGTCCCGGCCTCTTCTGCGGGCGCCGCGGTCACATCAAACCGCACCAGCACCTCCTTCCCGACGTGCAGCGCTCCGAACATGGCCGTGGGCGGCTTGATGCGATAGTCGGTCATCGAAACGGGATGCTCGCCCACAAAGCGAACACCTCCTTCGACGTCAGAAATCATCACGTCCATCTCGATTTCGCGATCCACACCGGCCAGCGACAGCGTGCCCTTGGTGGACAGTTGAGTCCCCCCTTCGACGGCCTCCGAGCCCGTGACCTCGGTCAACGTGTACACCACTTCCGGGTTGGAGCCGATCTTGAGCGCCTTGGTGATCAGCTTGTTCTGAATCACACCGTGAGATCCCCTGATGCTGTTTGATACCACGGCAAACCTCGCTGAGGTCACCGCTCCTTCCGTCATCTCAAACGTTCCGGACATCTCCGCTGCCGACACGGTCCAGTCACTCTTGTTGGACGTCCCGTCAATCTCGAGGACGGATCCGTCCTGCACGGTGTAGACCTGGGTATCCTGCGCCATAGCGGCAGTGGTGAGACAGAAGGCCAGTGAAAGTGTTGCCAGGCGCGTCATGTCAGTCTCGGTAGGTGTTTTTGCCTCGGACGGGTTTATCTTCGGGGCTGCGCGCGTAAGCGCATTCCGTCAATCCACCTGATCCTATTCAACCCCATGGACAACGGTTCCAAAGAGCAGACTCCGACCTCCGCCACGCGGCGCGATTTCATCAAGAAGAGCGCAGTAGTCGCAGGCGCCGCGGCTGTAGGTGTTAAGAGTGCGAAGGCGTCGAAGTACACGAAGAACTGGGTGCCGGCTCCCGGCTCGGTTCTGGGGGCGAATGACCGGATCACCGTCGGACACATCGGTGTCGGTGGGCAGGGCTTCAATGCCCACATGCGAACGGTGGCCAATATCTCGGGTGACGGGAGCACGTTCCACAACTATGACCACAACGCCGTTCAGGTAGCCGCGTGTGACCTGTACGAAGGGCGACGCGCACGGGCCAAGGACCTGATGGAGCTGGCGCGGACGACGCGCGGAGCCTCCGACGTCACTACGGAGGTCTACGAAGACTACCGCGAGCTAATCGAACGCCAGGACATCGACGCCGTGTTCATCGGCACGGTGGACCACTGGCACGCACAGATCGCCATCGACGCCCTGGAGTCGGGCAAGCATGTCTACTGCGAGAAGCCGATGACGCGCTATCTCGACGAAGGCTTCGCGGTCTACGACGCGGTCAAGCGGACGGGCAAGAAGTTTCAGATCGGCTCGCAGTACTGCACGGAAGGCAAGTGGCACACGGCCGCCCAGATGATCCGCGATCAGATGATCGGATCGTTGGTGCTGGCGCAGGACTCCTACATGCGCAACACGCCCAACGGCGAGTGGAACTACTACGGTCTGGAGGACGGCGTGACGCCGGACACGATGGACTGGGAGAAGTGGCTCGGCCCGGTGCAGTCCCGCATCGACTTCAATCGCGAGCACTACCACAGATGGCGGAAGTACTACCCGTACTGCGCGGGCATCCTCGGTGACCTGCTGGCCCACCGGGTGCATCCCCTCCTGATTGCTACGGGCAACCCGGAATTCCCGTCGCGGGTGGTCAGCCTGGGCAACAAGCAGATCACCGACGCCACGGTTGGTGCGGAGGATCGGTCCGTCAACGACAACACGCAGCTGCTGGCGCAATTCCCGAGTGGCCTCCAGATGATGATCGTGGGCGCCACGGTCAACGAGCAGGGTCTGGGCCAGGTGATTCGCGGAAGTGAGGGCACGCTTTACTTCGGCGGTGGCGCTGTGGAACTCCGTCCCGAGCGTCCCTTCGCGGACCTCGTGGACCAGGAGACCATCGAGAACATCGCGCCTGGCGTCAGTATCCCGGCCCATGCCGCGGACTTCTTCGATGCCATTCGCAATGACGGCGAAACCAACGGCAACATTGAGGTGGCCATGCGGGCCCAGACCATCATTTCGATGGCTGAGATGTCAGACCGGCTCGGTGAGATGATGCACTTCGACGAGGAGACACGCACCATTTCGGCCGGCAACGGTCGCCCGATCGAGCCGATCACGTACGGCACGCTGGACTAGTTGAGCACCTCCACCGAACCGGGTGTCCGTCTGGCCTGCAAGGCGATGGCTACCCGGTTCGAGC